>CAZYXF010000007.1:0-1283 GCA_964651025.1 uncultured archaeon | reverse complement strand
CATGACCTCTGTTTTCAATGCCGTTAAGCGCGTTGCAAGGTTAGAAGGAGAAGAGCCAGAAGTGGAAGTTATTACTCTCGACGAAGCTAGGCAAATGATGTACGAAGAGCTAAGGAGAGTGAAACCTTCTGTGGGATTCAATCTTTGTACAGCAGCTTATGATTTCAATCCAACCCCACCTCCTGGTAAAGGGTTCGTGCTGGAATTTGCGGAAAGGCCCATAGGGGATTTTTACAGAGGTGTAATTGATTCCCTTTCCCTGCGATCACAACACGGGCTAAGTTGTGATACTTCTTTTGCTCGCAGGGTTGCACATGCTTGCTCTGCATATGCGATGAGGGATTTACATGGAGCCAGAGCCTATGAGCGGTTTTGGGACCCACAGGCAATGGAGGAGTTCACTATTTTAGAGCTTCATGTGATTGTACATGGACTTTCAGCTCTCGCGACAGAAGCGCTTTCCGAGGCAACAGAGCTTGAGCTCTCCGTAACAGAGGATTTAATCAAACAGAGAAGAGAATCAGCTCGATTATCGCTTGAGGAAAAGCTTCGACCAGGAGAGCTGTTGAAGGAAAGATGGCAGCACGAGGAGGAGATGAGAGATCAAGCCTACAAGGCTCTTGGCGCGCTGGCTTCACTGATTTCCCTAGCGCCACAAGCGTTAAAGGCAAGAGCTGCGAATAGCGTTTTATTTCCTGAATTTGAAAGGGAGGAGATCCCAAAGCTAATGAGAGGGGAGAGAATCGATAGCTCTGACTTGCTCAAGGATTTGTTACTTGAAATTGAGAGGCAATCCAAAAGGCTGAAGGAGCTAAAAAGCGAGCGAGAAAAGCGGTTTCGTTCGGCTAACTCCTTTCGCTTTTGACAAACCTGTAAAGGCCGCGAAGCTTTTCTCCCTTCGTTAGATAAAGCGCCATCAACGCGAGAGCCAGGCCAACTATAAACCCAATCGCCATTGATTGCGCGCTAGCTATTGCAGCAGCAGTTGGCGAAGCTTGTGCTATCTCTTCCTGCCTTTTCGCTACCTGTTTCAAGCTCTCTTTAACTTCGCTAACCTCTTTTCTCAGCTCGCTCACCTCGCTAGAAGTTGCATTTGTTACATTTGTCAAGAGCTCGCTTATCCTTTGCTCAAGTCTCTTAACCTCTAACTTCAACGACGCTATCACATCTCGATTCTGGAGCAGCGCTCTTACTTCGCTTGGCGAGAGCGTTACCGCTATTTCAATCTCGCTCAGAGTTCCGCCATTCGCGATTATCTCACAACGTTTCGTCGTTAAATTCTT
>CAZYXF010000006.1:0-17684 GCA_964651025.1 uncultured archaeon | reverse complement strand
CACTACGCTCACAAGCGCGTTCGAACAGTTGGCGACTTCCTCGAAGTTCTATTTCGCTCTGTTCTGCTTGGAAAGTACGGATTAATAGCGAGGATAATTTACAGGTATCAGCAAATGACAAAGCGCGGGAAATTAGCGAAGCTCCAATCTTTGATAGAGAGCGAGTATTTCACCAAGCGCGTGATCTCGCACATGGCAACAGGGCAATGGGTTGGTGGTGTTACAGGGGTTTGTCAAAGGCTGGAGAGAGCGAACATTGTGCGAACCATAGCTCACTTGCGAAACGTTATGTCTCCGCTATCTTCTACGCAGGAGCACTGGGAGGCTCGCGTCTTGCACCCAACGCATTTTGGCAGGCTATGTCCGCACGAAACGCCAGAGGGAGTGAACATAGGGCTTCGAAAGTATCTAGCGATGCTCGCCACGATTTCAACGAATGCTAGTGAAGAGGATAAGAAAGCACTGCTCGAGCTCATAAGGAAGTACGAGTCGCCGACAAAGGCGACGCCCATATTCATGGAGGGTAAAATCGTTGCTTACACAGAGCAACCGCTTGAGCTCGTTCGCGAGATAAGGGAAAAGCGGAGGATGAACTTGCTCTCTTGGCAAATTGGCGTTGCCTATGATGAAAACTTGAACGAGGTTCGTATCCATTGCGATGCTGGTCGAGTTTTAAGACCTTTGATAATAGTTGAGGATGGAAAGCCAAAGCTTAAGGAAAAGCACCTCGAACTGCTTCGCGAAGGTAAATTAAAGTGGTGGGACTTGGTTGAGCAAGGAGTGATAGAATATCTGGATGCGGATGAAGAAGATAATGCAATTGTAGCCATAGATGAGCGAGACTTGCAATCGAGAAGGGAGAAGTTCACTCACATGGAGCTGCATCCATACTTCATGCTCGGTATAAGCGCTGGTTTAGTTCCTTTTGCAAATCACAATCGTGGCGACCGCGTAAGCATAGGCGGAAAGATGTGCGGCCAAGCCATTGGCGTTTTTGCCCAGAACTTCTTGAGAAGGGTTGATACGAAAGGCGACATCTTGGTTTATCCACAAGTCCCGTTGGTAAAGACAGCTATATGGAAGGAGATCGGGATTGAGCACCATCCACAAGGCCAAAACGTAGTCGTAGCATTTATGCCATTCCACGGCTATAACATGGAAGACGCCCTCATCGTTAACAAAGCTTCATTAGAGCGCGGCCTGTTTAGGAGCATATTCTTCAGGACTTATGAGACAGAGGAAAAGAGATACTGGGGAATAGAGAGAGATGAAATCAGGATACCGCCAAAAGACGTTCGAGGCTATAAGCAAGAGGAGCTCTACGCTAAGCTTGATAAAGACGGTATAATAACACCTGAGCAGAAAGTCGATCAGGACGAAGTTCTCATTGGCAAGGTCTCGCCGCTCCGCTTCTTCGGCCCTGTTGAGCGGTTTTTGCTTGAGACGCAAAACAGAAGAGACACGAGCATTACTTTACGACATGGCGAAAAAGGTGTTGTAAGTCTTGTTATAGTAACTGAGACAAGTGATGGGAACAAGCTAGTGAAAGTTGTTGTTCGCGAGACTCGTGAAACAGAGGTTGGAGATAAGCTCGCGACGAGACATGGCCAAAAGGGCATAATTGGGCTCATAGTTCCAGAAGAGGACATGCCTTTCACGGCCAATGGAATAAGGCCTGACATAATTTTCAACCCGCACGCGATTCCAAGCAGGATGACTGTGGGACAAATACTCGAGATACTCGCCGGTAAAGTCGCAGCTCTGTCTTGCGAGGAAATAGATGGCACGACCTTTAACGAAACGCCAGAGGAAGTGCTTAGGAAGAAGTTGATAGAACTCGGCTTTCGAGATGATGGAAAGGAAATGCTCTACGATGGGATAACTGGCAAGCCGATTGAGGCGAGAATATTCATCGGACCGTGTTATTATCAGAAGCTGCATCACATGGTGGCGAACAAGATTCAAGCTCGTGCTCGTGGTCCAGTAACCTTGCTAACCAAGCAGCCAACAGAAGGTAGAGCAAAGCAAGGTGGTTTGAGAATGGGAGAGATGGAGAAGGATTGTTTAATCGCACATGGGGCTGCGATGGCGCTGAAGGAGCGCTTTTCAAGCGACGCGACTAAAGCTCCTGTTTGCAAGCGTTGCGGTGTAGTTGCAACTATAGATTACACAAAGGGCAGAGTTTATTGCCCCATATGCAAGAAAGGAGATCAAATAGCTTGGATAGAGACGAGCTATGCGTTCTTGCTCATGCTAAACGAGCTCAAGTGCATGGGAATCTACCCGCGAATCATAGTTGAGGAGTGAGAGCATGGAGCGAATTCACGACATAAAGGCAATCGCCTTTGGCTTGCTCTCGCCAAAGGTCATAAAGGAGATGGCAACAGTTGAGATAACAAAGCCAGAGCTCTATGATAGCGATGGCTTTCCAATTGAAGGTGGCTTAGCTGATCTGCGACTTGGCGTTATCGATCCTGGCATGCGCTGTCGAGTTTGCGGTGGTAGGATTGGGCAGTGCTTTGGCCACTTTGGCTATGTTCAACTTGTCAAGCCAGTTATAAACCCACTTTTCGCAAAGAAGATCTACGATTTGCTTCGATTGACTTGCAGGAAGTGCGGAGCACTGCTCGTGGATAAAGAGGAGCTCAAAAAAGCAAAAAAACTGAGCGATGTTCTGAAAAAAGTTGCGAAGCGTTGCCCTGTTTGCAAGGCGGAGCAAAAGGAGATAAAATGGGAGAAGCCAACTACGTTTTTCGAAGGAAAGAGAAGGTTAAACGCAGAAGAGATTCGTGAAAGATTGGAGCGAATAAAAGACGAGGATCTGCCATATCTTCGAATTCGAGGTGGTAGGCCGGAGTGGATGGTAATTACTATTTTGCCAATTCCACCAGTTACGGTAAGACCGAGCATAACTTTAGAAACTGGTGGAAGGAGCGAAGACGATTTAACGCACAAGCTCGTTGACATAGTTCGAATTAACGAGCGGCTGAAGCGAAACCTTGAGCTTGGAGCGCCTGACTTCATAATCGAAGACATTTGGGAGCTATTGCAGTATCACGTGACTACTTACATAGACAATGAAATTGGCGGAATACCTCCTGCTAGGCACCGCTCTGGCCGAGCTCTAAAAACGCTTGCCCAACGCCTGGAGAAAAAAGAGGGAAGATTTCGAGGTAATTTGACGGGAAAGCGTGTCAACTTCAGCGCTCGCACGGTCATAGCGCCGGATAACTTCATAAGCATAAATGAGGTTGGCGTTCCAATAGAGATAGCGAAGGAGCTAACGATACCAGTTCGCGTCACTAAATTCAACCTCGAGAAACTTCGACGCTTTGTACTGAACGCGAGCACTTATCCAGGGGCTAACTACGTAATTCGCCCAGATGGCATGAGGAAGCGGATAACAGAGGAGAATAAAGAGGAGATAGCGAAGGAGCTTGAAGAAGGCTACATAGTCGAGCGCCATTTAATAGACGGCGATATCGTGCTTTTCAATCGCCAACCCTCTTTGCATCGCATGTCAATGATGGCGCATCGCGTTCGCGTCATTCCTTGGCGCGTCTTCACGCTGCACCTTTGCGCAACAATTCCTTACAACGCTGATTTCGACGGCGATGAGATGAATTTGCATGCGTTGCAAACAGAGGAAGCTCGCGTAGAGGCTGAGCTCTTGATGCTCGTGGAAAAGAACATTCGCTCGCCTAGATATGGCGCTCCAATAATAGCCTGCAAGCACGATCACCTATCTGGCTGCTATTTGCTGACAAAGGAGAAACGATTACCAAAGGAGTTTGTCGCCCATATACTTGCGCAAGCTCTTGGCTATGAGTGGTTGCTAGAGCACAGCAACGAGATAAAGGATAACATGAGCGGAAAGGAAGTATTTTCTCTCTTGCTTCCAAAGGATTTGAGCATTGAGTTCAAATCGAGCGCTTGCGTTGGCTGCGCGAAATGCAAGCGAGAAAAATGCGAATACGACGCTTATGTCGTTATCAAAAACGGCAAGCTGATTTGCGGCACGATAGATAAAGCCGCACTCGGCGAGAAAAAAGGAAAATTACTTAACTTAATTGAGAAGCAATACGGTTGTGAGAAAGCTCGCGAGTTCTTGGACGCGGTTTCTCGATTGTCGCTCGCTTATCTCACGAGAAAGGGAATAAGCATTTCCGTTAGCGATGCTGACATAGATGAGAAAGCAGCGAGAAGGGTTCAAGAGATATGCGAAGAAGCTATAAAGCGAAGCAGGGAAATAGGCAAACGAATGCATGGTAGAGAAATGGAAATGGAATTGATGAACTTGGCAAACGAGGTTGTTAACAAGTGCGGAGAGATAATAAGGCAACACGTAAAGAAGGGAAGTGATATAGTGACGATGATAAAAAGCGGTGCTCGCGGCAGCTATGTTTCGCTCTCGCAAATAAGCGGGGTTGTTGGGCAGAAAATCCTGATGGGAGAGATAATAAAGCGCGGCTATAGGTTGCGGACAACCTCGCACTTCGCTAAGAACGAGCACAACTTGCTCGTTCACGGCTTTATCGCAAGTGGTTACAAACGCGGCTTATCCCCAATCGAGTTCTTCTTCGAGGCAGCTAGTTCGAGAGAAAACCTGATGGACAAGAGCTTGCAAACGAGACATAGCGGTTATATGGAGCGCCGCTTAGTCAACGCCTTGCAAGACGTCATAGTCTATCCAGATTTAACGGTTCGCGATTCACGTGGCGTAATAATCCAGTTCGCTCCTGGCGAGGATTTCATTGATCCAGCAAAAAGCTTCAACGGTGAGTTCAACTTGGAGCTTGAGGTGAAGGCATGCGAGAGATAGAACTTCCAAAGAAGATACTGGATCAATTCGAGAAGTACTGCAAGGAGCGCAACATAAGCGGTAAGAAAAAGGAAGAGCTTCTTAAAAAGCTGAAGCAACGGTTTCTCGAGCGCTATGTCTACGAGGCTGGCGAGGCGATTGGTATTGTGACCGCGCAATCCATAAGCGAGCCTGCAACGCAGATGAGCATGCGAAGCTACACGTTAGCTAGCTTGGTAGGAACCCTAACGAAACCAGTGCTTGGATTGCCAAGGTTGATAGAAATTTTCGACTTGAGACAAACCTTTGACAAATCCATGCGCATCTACCTAAAACCGAAGTACAACACGAGAGAGCACGCCGTAAAGCTTGCGAGCGAGATAATAGAGCGAAAGGTGAGCGATGCTATCGTTGCATGCTCTGTTGATCTGGTCAACATGCAGATTGAGCTTGAATTCGCAAAGCTTAGCGATGCCGAGCTCGCGAGCCAAAAGCTGAAAAAGCTCGGCAAAGTATCGAGAAGAGGAAAAAAAGTCTTCATAAAGGTTGAGAAAGGCGGAATAAAAGCGCTACGCAGCGTTAAGCAGCGCGCTCTCGCTACTAGATTGGCAGGCGTCGATGGGATAAAAGATGCTATTGTGATCAAGGAAGGAAACGATTGGATAGTCAGAACAACTGGAAGCAATTTGCGCGCGATTTTGCAAGACCATCGAGTCGATGTTAGGCGAACTACTACAGATGACATAATGCAGATATACGAAGTTCTCGGCATAGAAGCAGCAAGAAACGCTATCTTGCGCGAAGCAAAGGCGACGCTTGACGAGCAAGGGTTAGATGTGGACATTCGCCATTTAATGCTAGTCGCAGACTTGATGTGCGTCGATGGTGTGCCAAAGCCGATAGGTAGATATGGAGTCGTAGCTACCAAACCAAGCGTTTTGGCTAGGGCGAACTTCGAAGAAACCAAGAAGCACTTGAGAAATGCTGCAATCCTTGGCAAAGTTGATGAGCTTCGCGGTGTTTTTGAAAACGTCATGCTCAACCGCGTTGTCCCAGCTGGAACAGGCGTTGTTAAATTGAAGTTCGTTATACCTAGTGCGAAAAAGGAAAAGTAAATAGCTACCTACCTTGATAACAAAGATCAAAACGTCGTCTGTGAAGTCAAAACCTTTATAAGTAATGCGCTGACTAATTCAATTTAAAATGTTCAGGGAAAAGTTGTTGGGTGCTCAAAAGGCTTTGACCTTCAACGATGTAATACTCTTGCCATCATTCACGCAAATAGAGCCAAGCGAAGCGAAAGTCAGCACGAACTTCACGAGGAGAATAAGGTTAAACGTCCCTTTCGCTTCCGCTCCAATGGACACGGTAACCGAAAGCAAAATGGCAATTGCACTTGCTAGAGTTGGCGGGATTGGGATACTGCATCGAAACTGCACAATTGAGGAAGAGGTGAACGAAGCGAGAAAGGTGAAGAGAGCAGAAGCCTTGATAATAAGGGACGTCATAACAATAGAGCCAGACAAGCTCGTTAGAGAAGCTATAGAGCTCATGAGAAAGCACAACATTCACGGCTTGCCTGTAATAGAAGAGGGAAAGTTAGTTGGCATCGTGACTTGGCGAGATGTTCGCTTTGCAAATAGCGAGGCTAAGGTAAAAGACGTGATGAGCAAAAACGTGATAACAGCTAGCGAGGAGATAAGCATAGAGGAGGCGAAGCGAATACTTCACGAACACAGAATAGAGAAGCTTCCAATAGTGGACAAAGATGGAAAATTAATTGGGTTGATAACGGTCAGAGATATAGAAGGCAGGGGCAAGTATCCAAACGCGGTGAGAGACGAAGCTGGAAGACTTGTTTGCGGCGCTGCCATATCTCCATTTGATCTAGAAAGAGCGAAGGCTCTCGACAAGTGGGTAGATGTTCTCGTCATAGATGTCGCGCACTTTCACAACGAGAACTGCATGAAAGCTACGAAAAAACTGCTAAAGGAAGTCGAGAGCGAGATAGTTGTTGGCAACATAGGCACCTATGAGGCCTGCGAAGATTGCATAACGAAGCTAGATGGAATCGCTGGACTTAGGGTTGGCATAGGAAGCGGCTCGATCTGCACGACTGGAGTTGTTACAAAAGTCGCGGCCCCAACTTTGTTCGCTGTCTGTAGCGTTGCGGATGCTTGCCGAGATTATGGAGCAAAGTTGCCGATAATAGCGGATGGCGGCATAAAAACGCCAGGAGATGTCGCTCTTGCCCTTGCTGCTGGTGCGAGTAGCGTGATGATGGGCAACATATTCGCTGGTTGTGAGGAAAGCCCAGGAATGCTAGTTGCGATAGAGGGGAGATACTACAAGCAATACTATGGGATGGGAAGCCATGCAGCTCGCAGGAAAAGGATGAAGTTCGATAGATACATGGCGAAGCAGATAGAAGAAGGCGTCGAAGGTTGGGTTCCATTTCGCGGCTCTGTTGAGAGCGTTGTTCGCGAATTCGTCGCTGGTCTAAAGGCTGCGATGGGATATGTTGGGGCTAGGAGCATAGAGGAGCTTTGGGAGAAAGCCAAGTTCGCGCTAGTAACAGAGAGGGGCATGAAAGAAATAAAGCCCCACAGCTTGATAACGCCGAGGTATTAGCTAGAGCGAATTTCCTATTCCCTTCTTCTCGCTATTATCAAGAGTCTTAACAATTGCAACGCAGCTATTGCTGTCGCAGCCACATAAGTTAAAGCTGCTGCTATCAAAACGCGCTTCGCTTGTTTCAACTCGCGCTCATTCAGATAACCTTTTAACATAGCTAACGCTTTTCTTGAAGCGTCTATTTCAACTGGCAACGTAACTAGGTGGAACAAAACGACGAAGGCGAAGCAATAGGCACCGATTTCGATTAAATCGTAAATCCCGAAGAGAAAGCCGAGAAAGATCAAGGGAAACGCTAGTTTATTCCCAAAGCTTGCGAGCGGGAAAACGGCGTGGCGAGCCCTGAAGAATAAGTTCCCTTCTAAATCTTGCTTCACATGCCCAACTTCATGAGCAGCTATGCTAATCGCCGCAATGCTTTTCGATTCGCTTGTGAAGCGAGAGAGGCGAACTTCCTTTGCTCGCGAGTCGTAGTGATCTGTGAGAAAGCCGTGAATTTGGCGAAGTTTAACATCAGCTTTAAGCCTTTTTAGAAGCTCTTTTGCTATCGCTTCGCCACTTAGCCCAGAGCTGGCTTTAACACCCGAAAACCTCGAAATCGTTGAGCGAACATAGCAATGGCTAGCAATTGCTATCATCAAGCTTGCGAAAAACAAAAGCAAGGATAGCGACATCATCCCAGCAAGGTGAAAATCGTGTAGCCAACTGAAACTAAAACCAAAGAGTGCTTTATCCCAGCGAAAATGCTACCCTCGCTCATCTTTCCAATCGCTAGTCCAGCGAAAACACCCTGAATAACTATAAGGTTTCTGAAGATCTGCCTGTATAGCTCGCCAAGCCCAGTTACGCCCCCTGCAGCCTCCCATTGAAACGCAGGAACTAGATAATTGCTCAAGCCAAACATAACGCCGAGAAAGACGAAGAAAATGACATATCCGTTTATCATCTGCGAGTAAATGCTTGCGGCTCTTTCCTTTTTTATGCGCTCTATCATGGTTTGCGACTCTGCAACAGCTTCTAGAATAGTGCCTATGTAGCCACCACTTCTGTGTATTTCGATTATAGCCCTAATGCTCCTCGTTATGGTCGGCGATTTTACCTTGCTGGCGAAATCGTTTAGTACGCGCTCGAAATCGATTCCCCACTCCAGCTTTGCTGCCATCTCGCGAACGTATTTTGATAGCGGCCCATAATCGTTGTGCTTAACTACGCGAAAGGCTTGGGGTAAGGTCATGCCAGTCTCTATAGCATTTGTAACGTCGTGTAAGAATTGCGGAAATGCTTCTTCTATTTTCCTCCTTATCCTAAGGGTCTGATAGTGATATAAAACTGGGAGGCCAAGCGCGATCATCGCAGCGGAGAAGTTAAGCATGCCGAAGACTTGCGGATAACCGCGGAAATAAGAAAAACTTATCGCTAAGATGCACGCCCCAATCGCGACGCAGATCAGCGTTACCTCCTTCCACGTAAGCGTTCGCTTCATGTTCTTATATAGCTGGCTGCGTTAAATGGATGAAGGCTATGAAAGCTATGTTTAGCAATGGGATGAAAAAGTAGATTCCGAGTTGCATCAACGTTATTATGTCCATTCCCATGACCTTGCCACCTATCATTGCCATGACGCTAAGTATTGAGATGAAGAAGAGAGGGGCAGCGATCAAAACAGCGGTGTAAAAGTCAGCATAGGTTGAAAGCGTTGCAAGGTATTTCTCACGCCGCAATCTGTACTCAAAGAGCGATTCTTGCGTCGCGGTTTTCAAGAAGCGCTTCAAATCCCCACCAGTCTCTATGGTAGAGATAACTGTAAAAAGAAATTCTCGAAACTTTTCACTTGGCGTTGTGTTTGCGACTTGTCTTATGGCAGAGAGCAAATCCATTCCGAAGTTCTCCACATTTCTGACTATTCTAGTAGCCTCGTTAGCGACCTCTCCATATTCCTTAACACCAGCTAGCAACTTGAAAATAACCAAGGGAGGAACACCGCTTGCAGCAATTGCTGCCATGTGATTCAAGGCGAATGGAAGATTGGCTTCGATACTAGCCTTTCTTTTTGATATGACCTGATAAGGATAGGAGTGAAAAACCGTTAAAATCGCGAAAGCTACAACGCTCGCTATTAGTAATGAGCCAGGCAACGAGAACCAGAGCGGAAAACCAGCAAAAACGAAAAGCATGAAGAACATGTGGATGAAAACTGCGATGAAAGAAAAAATCGTCAAGAAAACCATCCTCCCAACGTAAACTTCGAAGAGAACGCCGAGATTAGCGAGCTTTATCTCCTCTTTCAACGGCTTGAAGTAACTTGGCATGAGCTTTACCGCTAGCTCCCCAAGTGCTACGATGAACTTCTTCCTTGGCATGCTTTCACGTGTAGAATTTCACCTTAGATAAGTCAATCGTCTTGTCTGGGTAGACGACAAAGCCCTTGTCTGTTATGTCGTATAAATGTAGCTTGTTGCTGTGCTTGACTCCGCGCATCTTCCATATGTTTATCACGTTCTTTATCTCGTCGCCTACCAGTGCTTTTCTCAGCCTTATAACACCGTCGACAACGAACTCTTCGACGCCATTTCTCGATATCGCTACTCCACCTGGCGGGGATTCGCAAACTAGAATTGAGGTGCAATTGTTCTTTTTCAAGACGTCGTAGAGCTTTACCATCGTTCGCCTTATATCGGCGAGATCCTTTAGGTAAATCGTGAAGTTGCTTGTTGTATGTATCACAACTCGAGTTGCGTTGACTCGCTTTAAATCGTTTTCCAAAACGCTAAGGACTTCGTCTATGACAAACGGGTCGTAGCGCTTTATTAGTAATTTGTTTTCCTTTTCCAGCTCTTCTAAGTTCCAACCCAATCTTCGAGCCTGGGCGCGGAGCTCAAATGTGTGCTCCTCAAATGTGGCGAAAAGCGCGTTTTCCTTCGCGATAGTGCAAGCGTTGTAAACGTACTGCAAGCCAAAAACTGTTTTTCCAGTTCCAACAGTTCCGCTTAGCAAGACTTGCGAAGCCTTTGGAACTCCTTCTGGGAGCAGTGCATCAAGGCCTGGAATCAAAAGCGAAACTAGCTCTTGGTTCGCCATATGAATTTTTAGAGAGCTTCATTAAAACTTCTATCGCACGCACTAGCTTGCGAAATGGGAATAGATTTTAAATCTTAAGGAAAATACCCGTGATGGAAAAAGGAAGCAATAACACAACTGAAATGAAGCTGTTTGGTAGATGGAGCTGCGACGTAGAAGTTCGCGATCCGGGATTGCGAAATTACATAACGCTTAAGCCTCGATTGCTTCCAAAGAGCGCTGGTATATATGCAAAACATCGCTTTTACAAGTCAAAGATGCACATAGTCGAAAGACTGGCAACTCATATTATGCAGGCTGGGCATAGTGGGAAGAAGCACAAGATAACGAGTGGCCACATGGGTGGGGCATTTCAAAAAGCGCTGAAAATCGTGATAAAGGCATTTGAGCTCATAGAGAAAAAGACGAAGCGAAATCCAGTCGAAGTTCTAGTTCGTGCCATTGAAAACGCTGCCCCATGTGAAGAAGTCGTTAGCTATCAAGTCGGTGGGATGATAGCTCGCATCCCAGTCGTTATCTCACCGCAACGTCGAATAGATAAAGCGCTTCGCGCAATTGCTCAGGGAAGTTATCGCGAGGCTTTCAACAAAAAACTCCGTGCTCACGAGGCGCTTGCAAACGAGTTAATAGCGGCTGCGAACAACGATGCCAAGAGCTTTGCAATTCGCGAGAAGCAAAGGCTTGAGCAAGAGGCTGCTGGGGCTAGGTAGCCCTATAAGCACTTGATGGGAAGGAGTGAAGGAACAGGTTTCAACCTTCCTCTGGCCCTTTCCCAAGCTCGTAATCCTCACATACAACTCTCCTAAACTCACCAATCTTGAGGAAGGAACTCCTTCCAAAGGCAGTTGTTACCTATGAGAAAGGCATAGCCAAGCAGAGGATTCGTTAGGATTGGAAGGGCGAAAATTAAGATGGAGAATGCGTATAGATTAAGTCTCTCATCTTGCTGGCATTGTAAAGATCGAGACCATAGGCGCACTCCCATTTCGAGGGGATTCCCTTACCTTCTCAAGCCACTTGCCTGGAACCACGCAATCAGCGTTCAAGAACGCTATGTAATCATTTCTCGCAAGTTTAGCTCCTAGGTTCCTAGCAGCAGCTATCCTCGCGGTTGAATCAATGCTAAAGCTATCCACTACCACTATCTCGACATAAGAGGTTTAAGCGAGAAGTTTAAGAAATCATGAGAATAGCGATTTTCACTGATACTTATAAACCGCAAGTGAACGGTGTGGTTTCATCAATAGAAAACTTGTACTCAGAGCTTAGGAAAAAGCATGAGGTGGTGATTGTAGCTCCAGCTTCAAACGCGAGTTGGAAGTCACTAAAGATGGAAAGAGACAATGAAACGAAAGTCATTAGACTTCCCTCACTCGCGTTTAAACCTTACCCCTCGTATAGGATAGCTCTCCCTCCCTTCTACAGGTTTTTAGAATCAATAGGAAAGATCAAGTTCGATTTAGTTCACGCTCACACACCAGCTGTAGTTGGATTGATTGGGCTTGCGTTCGCGAGCCGTTTCAAGCTCCCACTAGTTGCGACCTATCACACCTTAGTAACAGAGCTTTTCCCTCATCTCACAAAAGGGAAGGGGAGAAGCTCTATGAACTTCGTGGGAAATTTGGTAGAGAGAACTTATATCAAGTGGTTTTACTCGAGTGCTGCAATAGTAACATCGCCATCTCTTACCATAAAAAAATTCCTTGAAAGAATTGGTGTGAGATCTCTCATAAGGGTGATACCAAACGGAATAGACACAAACCGCTTCTCTCTGGTAAAAAAGGAAAAGGCTAGGGAAAAGCTGAGTTTGTCAGAAGATGAAATCACCTTTCTTTACCTTGGTAGGCTCAGCTTTGAGAAGAGAATAGACATCCTACTGAAAGCTTTCAAGATTGTTGAGAAGGAAATCAAGGAAGCAAGGCTTTTGATAGGTGGAGGGGGACCAGAAGAAATAAGGCTAAAGTCTCTTGCAAGAGAGCTGGATTTGAAAAACGCTCGTTTTTTGGGTTATGTCTCTTTCAAAACTCTTCCAGAGCTTTACGCTGCTTGTGATTGCTTTGTTAGTGCATCGCCAGTTGAGAACTGCAGTATGGCGTTTCTCGAAGCCATGGCTTCGGGATTGCCATTGATAGGAGTGAACGAAATGGGTGCGAGGGAAATTATACTCACGAATAAAGCGGGATTACTTGCAAAGCCAAATAATCCGCAGGATCTTGCGGAGAAGATGATAGAAATTGCGACAGATGAGAAACTGCGCCTAAAAATCGGGAAAAGAAATAGAATCATCGCGAAAAGAAAATACGACAAAAAAGTTGTGAGCAAGGAGTTCGAGAAGCTGTATCAAGAGCTGTTAGATAACATTTTTAAATCTTCCATCCATATCACTTAATCATAGTTTCTGTGATGCAAATGGGCAAAAAGTCTGGAACTACGACTGTTGGCATTTTAGGCAAGGACTTCGTTCTACTCGCAGCTGAATCAAAAGCTACTGCTGGCTATTTGGTTGCGAGCAAGGAAGCGAAGAAGATCTACAAGATAAACGATCGCATTGCCGCGAGCATAGCTGGGAGCGTTGGAGACTCGCAAATGCTGATTCGCATCCTAAAGGCAGAAGCCAAGCTCTATGAGCTTGAGAACAAGGCTATAAGCGTCGAAGCACTAGCAACGCTTCTCTCGAACTTGATGCAAGGGTCGAGGATATTTCCGTACATAACAGAAGTGTTGCTCGCTGGCTTTGACAAAAAAGGCTTTCACATCTTCGATGTCGATGCATTGGGTGGAGTTATAGAGGAAAAACGCTTTGTCGCCACTGGCAGCGGCTCGCCTCTAGCTCTTGGCGTGCTTGAAAGCGAGTACAGGGAAAACCTGAGCAAGGAGGAAGCGATAGAGCTAGCGACTCGCGCTATAAGGGCTGCGATGGAGCGAGATGTCTTTTCAGGAGGAAAGAAAATAGAGATGCTCCTCATAACCAGAGAGGGAATGGAAAGCATAACAAAAGAGGTTAGAAGCGAGCTCGTAAAGGCGTGAGATTAGCAAGCTGGTGAAGAGCGTGGCGCTGATAGACGAAGTTCTAGCTCGCTTGCCGGGCAATGTCGTTGAGAGCGCTTATTATGAGGCAAGCGATGTGATAATTTACACGAACGATTTTAACTTCCTGCGAAGCTGCGATAGCTTGATTCGCTCTCTGGTTAGCGAGTTCAAGAAAAGGATAATTGTAAGAGCTTCGCAAAGCTTGCTAATGAGCGAGGAAGAGGCGAAAAAGAAGATAGAAGAGATAATACCAAAAGAAGCTGAGATAGAAGAGATTTACTTCGAGCCGGAGTTCAGCAAGGTCATAATCCACGCGAAAAGGCCGGGAATTGCGATTGGAAGAAATGGCGAGATAGCGAAAAAAGTGCTTCACGAAACAGGATGGACGCCAAGCGTTAAAAAGAGCTGCGACATACCAAGCGAGCTTGTGACAGCGATAAGAAAAATGCTTCATAAAAACGCGGCGAAGAGAAAGGAGTTCTTGCACGAGCTTGGAAAGCGAATTTACCAAGAGCCAAAGCCAGTTGAATACATTCGCGTCTGCTTTTTGGGTGGCGCGCAAGAAGTTGGGAGGAGCTGCATCCTGGTGAAAACCAACAACAGTCACGTAATGTTAGATTGTGGTGTTTCTGTGGCTGGGCCGAGAGAGTTTCCATATCTCGAAGTCGAGGACTTCGTCTTGCAAAAGTTAAACGCGGTTGTCATTTCTCATGCTCATCTAGACCACTGTGGTTTGCTTCCATATCTCTATCACTACGGCTATCGCGGCCCATGCTTCATGACGGAGCCAACTCGGGATTTAGCAGCATTGCTTTGCATGGATTACGTGAACGTTTGCGAGCGCGAGCACAAGCAGGCTCCTTATTCGATAAAGGCGATTGAGCAAATGATCTTGCATTGCGTTACGTTGCGCTATGGCGAAGTCATGGACATAACTTGCGATTTTCGGATAACGCTTGAAAACGCTGGCCACATGCTAGGCTCGAGCTTGATTCACATGAACATAGGAAACGGAACTTACAACTTGCTTTACACAGGCGATTTGAAGTTCGGGCTCACGCAATTATTCTCGCCAGCTTCCACGAACTTCGCAAGAGTTGAAGGAGTCATAATAGAAGCGACTTATGGTAGTAGAGAAGACGTTCCACCTCGAAGAGAAGAGGCAGAAAAGGCGCTAATAGAAGCGATAAAGCGCGTTATTGAGCGAGGTGGTAAGGTTTTGATTCCGAGTTTCGCAGCAGAGCGCGGACAAGAAGTTGTTGCGATAATAGCAAATAGCGATGATTTGGGCGATGTTCCGATTTATCTCGATGGCATGCTATGGGATGCGACAGCGATTCACACAGCCTATCCAGAATTCCTTTCGCGAAGGATGCAGAAGCAGATAATGGCAGGCAAAAACCCGTTCTTGGATAAGAGGCTAAAGGCAATTGGCTCGCAAATCGAAAGAGAGCAGGTGATAAACGAGGCGAGACCGAGCGTAATAATAGCCACGAGCGGCATGTTGAATGGCGGTCCGATCTTGGAATACCTTGAAAAGTTAGCAAGCGATGAGAGAAACGCTTTGATATTCGTTGGCTATCAAGGGGAGGGAACACTTGGGAGGAGAATTCAAAAGGGCAGGAAGCACGTTGTAGTTAACAACAAGCCGATTGAGATAAAGCTAGAAGTTATAACAATCGAGGGACTTAGTGGTCACTCTTCACATCGCGAGCTAATGAACTTCATCTCGAGGTTGAGGAATAAGCCGAGAAAAGTATTGGTCAATCACGGCGAGCCAAGGAAGTGCATAGAATTAGCTCGCTGCATAAGGCAGGCGTTTCGAATAGATGCAATAGCACCAAAGAACTTAGAAACCATAAGGCTGAAGTGATCTCGCTATTTCCCTCTCAACCTAAGTTCTAAAAGCCTTATGCAAGTATCAACCGCCTCATAAGCACCGTTCATAGAGCTTCGATAGACAAGTTTGGTTGGTGGATGCCGATTTATGAATTCTCGGAAGCAAGCCCAATTCCTCACTATCCATCTTCTTTCAGCTTCATCGTCAATTAACTCAACAGCCCTTTTTATAACAGGGTCTGCTTCAGCAGCAATCCTCCTTAGTCTCCTCACCCTTTCGCCACCACTTTCATAAACCTCTAGCAACCTCTCCCTAATCCTATAAAGTTCATCTAGCGTTTCCCTTATCTCACTCTCCATCACTTAACAAGTTAGATAGACTTATAGGTATTATGGATAGAAATGTGAGGCTGAAGCTCGTAAAAGAAGGAAAGGCAAAATTACTAGTTCCAGATGTTGCCATTCCTGAGCATGGAAAAAGCGTGGCTTTCTATAATCCAGCCATGTCGTTGGATCGCGACCTTAGTGTGCTAATTGTCAAAGCGTTTCGTGAGCTTTATTTAAAGAAGTTCAAAAGGGAACCAAGGATTTGCGACGCCTTGACAGCTAGCGGCGTTAGGGCGATTCGCTACTCTTTAGAAAGCGGGGTAAAGCTGGTTACGGCTTGCGACAAAAACGCAAGGGCTTGCGAAATAGCGAGGAAAAACAGCGAGCTCAATCAAGTTGAGATAGAAGTCGTGAATCTCGATGCCAACTTGCTGCTTCACTCGAGGAAATTCGATGTTATAGACATTGATCCGTTTGGCTCACCAGCGCAATTCGTAGATGCAGCAGCTAAATCGCTTTCTCACTTCTCCTTGCTCATGCTAACCGCAACTGATACAGCAACGCTCTTTGGAGTTTATCCAGAGACTTGCAAGCTCCGCTACTTTTGCCGAAGCCTTCGCTGTCAATTCGCTCGCGAGCTTGGGACTAGGATATTGCTCTCGTTTGTAATTCGAGCTCTCGCCAGCCACGAAAAGGCTTTTCTCCCATTGCTTTCCTATGCCCATCGCCACTACGTTCGCGTTTATGGTTTAGTCGAGAAGAATAAAAGCAAGGCAAAAGCTTTGCTCAAGAAATTCGCCCCACTCTGGTGCGATTATTATGAATGGCATCTCAAGGAAAAGAGCAATGCTGAATTCGTTGGTGAGTTATATTTGGGCAAGCTCCATGATAGGGAATTTCTCAAAACGGTGCTGAAAAAGGGCAGCGAATATCAAATGGCTATTAGCGTGTTGAGCACAGCAATTCAGGAAATAGAAACCCCATTTTACTTTGACACACACGCGTTGGCTAAGCTAACGCGAAAGCACGCGCCGAAATTAGAAAAAGCTATAGATGAGCTGAGAAAAGCCAACATAGCTGCGAGCAGATGTGTTTTCGATTCAAAGGCTTTCAAGGCGGCTTGCTCTTTGAGAGAAGTTTTAAGTTTAGTCTTCAAATGAAAAACCATGCCAGCTCCTTACAGACGAGTTTACAAGCACACCCAGCAAAGGGGAAGAGAGAAGCGGGTTCACTGCAGCTATTGCGGAAAGCTTGTGCCAAGATATAAAGCCATAGTTCGTTACAAGAGCTTTTTCATAAAAGACCCTTTGTTAAAGGACGTGAAGATGCTCTCGCTGAAAAGAAAAATCTACATTTGCCCAGCTTGTGCCAGGTTTCGTGGCATAGTCGAAATAGGCAAGAGCAGGAAGTCGAGGCCAAAAGCGAAGTAATTTATTATCCAAAGCAAAACCTAATTAGCATGCTTAGATTGATATCCCGCTTTCTAAAGAAGGAGAAAAGGGAAAGGGCAAAACCTAGACCTGCATCGAGGGCGGCCCAGCTCATAGAGATACTTCAGAGAAAGCACGTGACGGAAGCGGAAAAGGAGAAAAAAGGGAAGAGAAAAAAGGTAAGCCTGATCTTTCCTAGGTTTAGGGTCTATGCAACCCATCGCTTCATAGCACTTCCATCAGAGGTCAAGACCCAAGTCAGATATCCGCTTATAGAGCCATATGCTTATGCTTTGATAAGGTACGATGCCAGAGAGCACATGCTAACTTATAACGTCATAGAGCCAGTTCTCAGTAGCGAGGAGAAGCGGATGCTGGAGAAGATAAAGCTTGGTTTGATTTCGCTCATAAACGTCCCGCTAACAGCGATAAAAAACCGCGAAGAGTTAACTCGCTTCTTGGAAGAGAACGTCCAATTATTGCTAGACCAATACGGCTTTGAGCTTAGCGCGGATCAATACCTTCGAATCATGTACTATATATAT
>CAZYXF010000005.1:0-19494 GCA_964651025.1 uncultured archaeon | reverse complement strand
ACGCATTTTCAATCGACCGTTTTAATTCTTGAAGATGGCTCATATGAAAAAGTTTGTTTTGGTTGTTATAAACCTGCTCAACACCTCGCCATTATCTTTATCACATCCCCGTTTTTCAGCTTGTAATCCGCTGGCAACCTTTTCTTGGTTCTTGCATCTATTGCGCAGATAAAGCCACGGGCAAGCTCCTCGTGTATTATGCTTGCCAAGTCACGTGGAGTTGAGCCGTGAGGCAGTAAAATGGCGTCTGGCAACACATTTCCCTTGCTATCGCTGAACTTGTTCTCGTTTTCGACTGGATAAACCACTATGTATTTCGCGAGTTCAAACACAGCCTTATTTAGTGCTTCTTGCACTCCAGTCGAGCCGTATTTTTTCATAAGCTCTCTTATTTTCTCGAGTGCTTCCCTTTGTTTTTCGTTTAGCTTGCCCTTTACCTCAAAGTCATTGCTCCCGGGCAAATAATCTATTAGCTCGTGTTTTGCTGCTAGCTTCAGTGCTATCTCAGCTTCTGCAGAGCAAGGAATTATAACGCGATTTGGAAACTCCTTGATAAGCCTTTTCAAGTTCTCCTCGCTTTCTGGCAAGTCGACTTTGTTAGCTGCTATGAGCATCGGCTTTGAGATCTCTCTCAGAGAACTAGCGATTTCCACTAGTGTACCACCCTTGAATAGATCGTCAACCTCTTTATCACGCATGACAGCTTCTATTTGCTCTTTCTTGATTCCAAGGCCGCTGAGCTGGTTTGCCAGAATTTTTATCGCTTCCCCTTTTTTCGTAAACCCTCTCTTTATCCTCGACGTAGCTCTCTTGATTATCGATGCGAACCACAAATCAATCTCTTTTTCTAGCCAGCGCACGTCTTCGCAAGGGTCATGAAAATCACAAGGCTCTCCTTTTTCGTCTGTCTTGCCTGAGCAATCAACAACGTGAATTAAACACGAAGCCTTTCTCAAATCATCGAGGAACTTATTTCCCAATCCCCTGCCAGCATGCGCTCCTGGAACAAGACCAGCAACATCAATAACGTTTACTGGAACAAATCTTATACCGCGAACGCAACGTGAATTGCGAGGGTTGCAAGTTACTCCCAGCTCTTTACATGGACATGGAGTTGTCACATGAGCAACAGCGAGATTTGGCTTTATCGTTGTGAAAGGATAGCTAGCTATTTTAACTTCTACCAGGGTTAAGGCCCTTAGAAAACTGCTCTTTCCAGCGTTTGGCTTTCCAACCAGGCCAACGAGCAATGCCATAAAATTTAAAAAGGAAGTTCGGACAAAAATTACCATCGGGTTGGGACTATTACCGAAGATGACGAGGAAAGTTGGATACCACATAATTGGCAGGCTTCTGGGCTGTGATGAGCGTAAAATAGGCAGTGTTGAAGAAGTCAAGAAAATCGTGAATCGTGTCATAGAGGAAACCAAGCTTACTGCATTATCTCATGCGTTTCATCAGTTCTCGCCTTATGGCGTGACTTATATAGTCTTGCTTGCTGAAAGTCACATCTCAATTCACACATGGCCTGAGTTTAGGCTTGCACACATCGACATATTCACTTGCTATGTCAATCACAAGGAAAACAAGGAAAAGTGCAAGAAAGCTTTTGAGCTCTTTGTTCGCGAGTTTGGGGCGAGCGATTTTGAGAAAATAGAGATGGAAAGGTAAAACTAGCAATCGCGTTTGCTTAAATTACGCTAATGCTAAACTCATGATGGCGAGATTTGACATAAAGGTCTTCATAAAAACCTCGCTAGTCGATTGGGACGGAAAGATAACGAGCGTGCTATTCACGCCTGGCTGCAACTTTCGCTGCGGTTTTTGCCAGAATGCAGAGCTGGTTTTGAACTATCAAAACATGCCAACCATAGATTTCGAGGAAATTAAACGCTACCTGATGGAAAACAAGGATTTCATAGATGGCGTAGTCGTAACCGGTGGAGAGCCCTTGATACACGCGTGGCTTCCTGATTTGCTTCGTGAGCTCAAGAGTTTGGGCTTTCCGGTGAAGGTCGATACAAACGGCTCTTTACCAGATATCTTGAAAAAGCTCATCGAGTTAAAACTCGTGGATTACGTTGCGATGGATGTGAAAGCCCCATTAGAAAAGGAAAAATATCGAGATATAGCTGGCGTTGATGTCGATGTAAACAAGCTGAAGAAAACGATAGAGCTCTTGATGAATTCTGGAATAGATTATGAGTTCAGGACAACTGTCATAGAGGGGTATCACTCGGAAAGCGATATAGAGAAGATAGCGCTTTCCATAAAAGGCGCAAGGAAGTACGCACTCCAGCCATTTTATCCAAGAGAACAACTGATAGAGGAGCGCTTCAAGAAGTATCCGAGGACGAGCAAGGAATACCTTGAAAAGCTTAAAGAAATAGCGAGCAAATACGTCAAATGCGTGGTGGTGAGAGCAACGTGATAGATTTCGAGTTCTTGAAATCCATAGAGAGAAAGTGGCAAAAAAAGTGGGAAGAAGCAAAACTATTTGAAGCAAACGTTGATAGGTCAAAACCGAAGTTCTTCGTGACCTTTCCTTATCCTTACGTCAACGGCGGTCCGCATATAGGAAGCGCCTTTACAGCCTATCGCGCCGATACGTACGCGAGATTTAAGCGGATGCTAGGTTTTAACGTTCTCTATCCTCAAGGCTTCCACGCCACTGGTGAGCCAATCCTTGGGGCAGTGCAAAGACTGAGAGAAGGAGATAAGTCTCAAATCGAAGCGTTTAAGCTCTATGGAGCAAGCGACGAGGACATAAAAGCCTTTAGGGAAAAGGGAGCTGAATACGTTGCTCGCTATTGGATGAAGCGATGGATAGAAGACTTAAAACTCGCTGGCTTCTCAATCGATTGGCGTCGCACGTTCATAACCGCGCTCACCCCACAGTATAACAGATTCATAGAGTGGCAGTATAACACGCTGAGAAAGAAAGGATATGTTAGAAAGGGAACTCATCCAGTTGTGTGGTGCCCTCGTTGTCACTCGCCAACAGGAGATCACGATAGATTGGTTGGAGAAGGAGAGTCTCCAATAGAGTACACGTTGATCAAGTTTTCAATTGAAATAAATGGAAAAGAGGTTTTCCTTCCATGTGCAACTCTAAGGCCAGAAACAGTTTTCGGTGTCACCAACCTATGGATAAATCCCGAAGGCAAATACGTGCTGGCTGAAGTTAATGGAGAAGCTTGGATAATCAGCGAGGAATGTGCGGAAAAGCTAAGAGATCAGCTGTTTGAAATTAAAGTAAAGCAAGAGGTAAAAGCGAGAGAACTTATAGGAAAATTAGCCAGAAATCCTGTACTCGAAAATGAAGTTCCGATACTTCCGGCGAGTTTTGTTAGAACCGATAACGCAACAGGCGTTGTGATGAGCGTTCCGGCTCACGCTCCTTATGATTACGCTGCATTGCTTGACTTGAAGAAAGATAGAACAACGATTGAGAAATTCGGGCTGAAGAGAGAGGAAATAGAGAAAATAGAGCCGATTTCAATAATCGAAGTTCCAGGATATGGAGAATATCCAGCAAAAGAGATATGCGAAAAGTTAGGGATAAGATCGCAAGGCGATGAGAAATTAGAAGATGCGACAAGCGAGATATACAAACGGGAGTTTCATCTAGGGAAATTAAAAGACAACTGTGGCGAATTCGCAGGAAAGCTTGTGAAAGAGGTTAAAGAGCAAATAATTGAGTGGCTCAAAGAAAGGAAGATCGCGAGTAGCATGTGGGAACTTACAGGCGAGGTTATTTGTAGATGTAAAACGAAATGCCATGTGAAGGTGTTAAAGGATCAATGGTTTCTCAAGTTCTCCCTTTCAGAGTGGAAGGAAAGAGCGAGGAGATGCATAAAGCTAATGAAGTTCTATCCTGAAGAGGCGAGAAAGCAGTTTGAAAACACAGTGGAGTGGCTTCGCGACAAAGCATGCGCTAGAAAAACCGGACTTGGAACGAAGTTGCCTTGGGATAAGGAATGGATTGTTGAAACGCTGAGCGATTCTACAATTTACATGGCTTATTACACGATTGCCCACATAATCAACGAGCTTAATATAAGTGCGAGGCAGTTAACTGACGAGCTCTTTGACTACGTCTTCCTTGGAAAGGGAGATGCCGAGGAAATCTCGAGGAAATGCGGAATCGACGCGAGTGTCATAAAAAAGATGCGGGAGGAGTTTGAATACTTCTATCCAGTTGATTTCCGCAACTCTGCAAAGGATCTGGTGCAAAATCACCTGACCTTTTACATCTTCCATCACGTTGCCATCTGGGATTCTCAAAAGTACTGGCCTCGCTGCATAGCTGTTAACGGCTATGTAAACGTTGAAGGAAAGAAGATGAGCAAGCGCTTTGGAAATGTTATAGCGCTTCGTGACGTTTTGTTAAAATACGGAAGTGATGTTGTTCGAGCTAATCTTATAACGTCTGCCGAGGACATGAACGACGCTGATTGGAGAGAAGAGAGGATAGGGAGCATAATGAGGAGGATAGCCTTTCTCTTCAAGGTCGTGAAGCAATTGGAAAAGGCAAAAAGAGGAGAGGAAAACCTGCAGGACAAGTATTTGCTTTCCATCATACACGCAAATCTAGATGAGATAAGGGAACTCTACGAGCAAACGAAGTTCAGGAGCGCTTTTGAGCTAGCTTTCTTTAAGCTCATTTCAGAGCTCGAAAAATACATAGCGAGAAACAGCGGGATTGAAAACTGCAACAAGAAAACTCTGAAGGAAAGCCTTGAGATTTTGATTAAAGTGCTAACGCCAATACTTCCACACATTTGCGAGGAGCTCTGGCAAATGCTAGGAAACGATGGCTTCGTCGCCCTTGCCGAATTCCCACAAAGGGATGAGAGTAAAATAGACGAGAACGCTTTAAAAATCGCAAAAGCTTTTGAGTCAACTCTCGAGGACATAGCAAATATCTTAAAGGTTGCTGGTGAAAAGCGAAAGCTTTTCCTTTACTTTGCAAGTGAAAGCGAGAAGCAATTCTTTGAAGAAACGAAGGAATACATAAAGCAAAGGTATAACTTCGATAGCGTTGAGCTTTTCATGGCCAATGAGAGCGGAATTTACGACCCATTAAACAAGGCGAAAAAGGCAAAAGTTGGAAAGCCAGGTATATATCTTGAGTAGGGAGACCATGAGCGCGAGGGAAGCGATAAATAAGCTCGCATCTCTTGGCGCAAGCGTGCTAAAGCAAGTCGAGAGCGGAGAGAGCCCACATTTGGATGTGCCTATTCGCTCGCTTTCAAACGTGATATACGATGAGCGTACGGGAATAATAAAACTCGGGGATAAGAAGTCAAAGCGCTTTTTCCTTAACGTCGCGCACTCAAAGCGATTCATGCAAACTCTACTTGTCGCAGCAAAGTGTAAGGAGCTTTTAGAGGAAGGCATTCACACGAGCTTGAGAGAGCTTTTCTATAACCTGAAGCGAACAATAGAAGGGAGTAACGAAAACACATTTGACGAAGAAAGCGAGAGCAACGCAGTTATAGAGGATTTAGAAGTTATGCTCGACTTGCTAAGAGAGCAACTGCACTTGAACGCAGACCCAAAAGGCCGAGTCGTTGGTGAGGTTACGATAGTTGATGCAGGTGATGAGATACATTTAGACAAACTCGGAACTGGAGGATGGCACATCCCAAGCAACGTGGAAGACATAAAGTTCAAGCGCGTCAATGCTAAATTCGTTTTGGTCGTGGAGAAAGACGCGATTTGGGAGAGATTGAACGAGGACAAGTTCTGGAAAAAACACAAGTGCGTTTTGATCTCGACGAAAGGGCAGGCGGCGCGTGGAGCGAGGCGCTTCATAAAGCGCATAAGCGAAGAGTTTTCCCTGCCAGTTTACGTTTTCACTGATAGCGACCCATATGGTTGGTACATATACAGCGTGATAAAATCTGGCTCAATGAACCTAGCTTACATGTCGAGCAAGCTGGCTACGACGCATGCCAAGTTCATTGGACTGACGATGAGCGACGTTATAAAATACAAACTGAAGAAATGGACCATAAAAGCTACTGACTA
Organism: uncultured archaeon; assembly: GCA_964651025.1. GTDB lineage: Archaea > Aenigmatarchaeota > Aenigmatarchaeia > GW2011-AR5 > JAHLMP01 > CAZUUD01. The sequence continues at coordinate 13,458 of CAZYXF010000005.1, read as the reverse complement.
CGATTTGAAGCGGGCTTCTGAACTGGCGAGATATCGCTGGTTTAAGCACGCGCTTTGGCAAAGGGAGATAAAGCTCATGCTGGAGAAGAAATACAAAGCTGAGCTAGAAGCTTTAGCAGCTCGTGGCTTGCGGTTTGTGAGCGAGGTTTATTTGCCAGAGAAGATAGCAAGCAAAGACTTCTTGCCCTAGCGTGAAAGGATGAGGATAGTTAACTTCTTCTGGAAGCGCTTCGAACCTTACCTGCAAATAGACTTTCAAAATCTCGCGCACAATCTACCGCTCTTTGGCCAGAGCTTTGATTTCTATCTAGGAGAGAAGTTCTGCATAGGTTATTTTAAAAACGGAGTTCGCTATCCTTGCCCGAAAAACGCGAAGATAAGAAAGGGAAAGCAGTGCGATTACTGCAAGAGCTTGGATACTTCTCTCCCTTGCGCTCGCTGCACCGGCGAGAAATGCTTGCTAAAGGAGAGAAGAGAGATGTGCAAAAAAGAGAAGTTCGCGATCTATTTAGCTACTTTTGGCGACATGCTAAAGGTTGGCATATCTCATGAAAAGAGGTTGAAACAAAGACTCGTAGAGCAAGGTTGTGACTTCGCAGCTAAGATAGCGAGCGTAGTCGATGGAATGCTTGCGAGGAAAATAGAACAGGCGATAAAAAGAGAGCTCGGAATTGTTGACAGAGTAAAGGCACAGGAAAAGAGTGAGAAGATAGAGTTAGCGGCAACATCAGCAGGAGTTGCGATAAAGTTGCTCTCGCTTTCTTTTGAAAAGCTCAAACAAAGCTCAATAGGCAAGCACTTAGGCGAGAGACCAGTAATCTTTGACATGAGGAATTACTACAATTTAATTAGGGGCAGACCAACCTTTCTTGAGCTGGAGCCAGGTCTAAGGCTAAGGGGAAGGGTTGTGAGCGTTAAGGGAAATTTGGTTGTGCTGAGCAGGTTTGGAAAGCTTTATGCCATCGATGGGAATGAGCTCGTTGGCTATGAGATAATTCGAGATTTAAAGTGAAAACATGGGGCTGAAAGAAGTTGAACAAAAGGTGCTCAAAGCCCTTTACAAGCGAAAGGTGGCGAGCAAGATAGAGCTAGCGAAAAGCATTGGGAAAAGTTGTAGGCCGTTGCTTGACCGCGCACTTGCTAGCTTGCTGGAAAAGCGATACATTCGAAGGGTAACTCCTGTTTCTGTTAATTGCTTTGTAATCACGCAACTCGGTGAGCAGGCAGTAGAGGAGAGAAAGAGATAGCGAAACCAAATTAACTTTTCGCGTTAACTTTAATCAGCCCCGTGGTGTAGCGGTAAGCATGCAGGGCTCTGGACCCTGTGGCCCAGGTTCGAATCCTGGCGGGGCTATAAGAAATTAAGCCTTAGCGTTTCCTTCTCTCTTATGAACAAGCAAGCGATTTCGCTGATTTTTGTCGCGATGTTGCTTTGCTCAAGTGCTGCCTATCTCATATCTACGCTCTTTCCACGAAGAAGAAATCCTTTCATCTTCTATGGCGAGCTTTCTGAGCTAGCAGAAAAGGAGCTGATAAACGCGAATCTCACGATTTTGAAGTTCACCTATGTGAAGGGAGAGAAAAACGAGAGCAAAATAAAGGAGTTGAGATCTCTTCAGAACTGGGCTAGAACAAACCTCGGCGAGGTTCAAGTTTTCCTAGTGATAAAAGAAGGCGAGAGAGAAAAGCTCGAGCTTAAGAGCGCGCTTGGCGAGTGGGAGACAAGCGAGTTCAACCTAACAAGGATAAGGCAAAAACTTTGCGATTTGCTCGTTTATAAGCCAATCAATTGCCTAAAACTTCCTTGACGCTCTTGATCTTGATTTCCCTTTTCTTTTCCTCCTTGATGAGCTCTTCTAAATCCGCAACGTTTTGTATGAGCTTCTTAACTCTCTTCACGATTTCGTCTTCGCTACACTTTAAATCTCGCCTTAACTCTCGAATAATTAGGGCAACTTTCATTCTTTCATCTCTTTTATGAAGTTTAACAAGTTGAGCATAAGGCTGCTCGCATCTTCAACTCGCTTTCCATATCCTTGAGCTAGCAGTTCATCGCCACCACCCTTGCCACTGATAGCCTGCAATGTTTTTTCTAATAACTCTCGGGCGCTTATTCCGCTCTCGCTTCCGCATGAGATAAACACTCTCGTATCAGCGTCTCGTAAGCTAAGCAACACAATAACGCTTCTCTCTGTTGAGAGAGCTCGCGATATTTCTTTCAGCTCATCGATGCTTGCGTTCTCCAACGTTGCTATCAACACGTCAATGTCCTTTACTCTTGTGAACTCGTCTCTAAGCTTTTCTATAATCGCTATTGCCCTCCTCTTTCTCATCGCCTTTAATTCGTCCTCCAGTTCGGCTTTCCTTTCAATGAGTTTTCTAACAGCTTTTATCACATCCTCCTCGCTTACTTTTAGCAACTTAGCTAACTTGTTCACTATGCTTTTGAGTTCCTCTCTCTTTTGGCTTGCTCGATTTCCTGCAATGAAGTAAAAGCGAATTAGCCCGTCTTGGACTTTTTCGTAATCTGTTATAATGAAATCCTTCACTTCGCTCGTTCTGTTGCAATGTAAACCACAGCAAGCCTCATGCTCAATGTCGCCAATGCTCACAATTCTCAGCCTTTTACTTGTTGGATAGCCACCTTGATATATAACAAAGCCGAACTTCCTTTCAGCTTCACCACGTGGCATTTCAGTAATGCGAACTTCGATATCCTTTTTTATGAGCTCTTTGACTATCTCCTCGAGTTTTTCTATCTCGCTTTGGGACGGGAGTTGAAAATGGGTTATGTCTAAATGCGCGATATCCTCGCCTTTCCTCGCTCCATGTTGCCACGCGTGCTCACCAAAAACAACACGACAGGCGTAGTTTAACAAATGCGTCGCTGTGTGATGCTGCCTCAACTTCTTTCTTCTCTCCTCATCTATCACACATTCAATAGTCTCGCCTTCTTCACAAGTCACGAGATCAACTCGGTGAAGCAGAACTCCGTTTACCTCACGAACCTCTAGAACGTTGCACTTACCATTTCTCGATATAATCACGCCCTTATCGCTTTCTTGACCTCCACTTTCTGGGAAAAAGGCACTTCTGTCAAGAACGATCTCATCGTCTATTACTTTTAGGACTTTTGCCTTGAACCTCGTTATAGGAGTGTAGAAAAGTTTTTCTGTTTTCGGCAGATTTGCAACAAGTTTCACATCTTCTTTTTTCTCCGTCCTTTTCTCATGCCTTGCTGAAACTCTCGCGTAGAAATCACTTGGTATCTCTACCCGCCTTCCTAATTTCTCTGCGATTTCTTGTAGAAACTCTGGCGAGATTCCATGAGAATCGTAAAGCTCAATTAGCTTCTCCGTCGTTATTTCGCTCTCGCTTCTTAGCAAGTTCTCAATCGTAACCCTTGCCCTTCTCTTGTTTTTCTCGTATTTCTCTTTCTCAGTTGAGAGTTGCAGTTTTATTTTATCAACGCTCTTCTTTAGCTCCGGATGAGCGCTTGAGAATCGCTTCACAACCAAATCGATCAGCTCTTCAATCGTTATTGGAAACCTGAACCTTGAGATTAAAGAAAACGCCCGTCTAGCTATGAAACGCAGGTTATAGCCAGCACCAGCGCTTCCTATAACACCGCCATCGCAAATGGCGAAGCACAATGCTCGCGTGTGATCAAGTATTGCATAAATCGCCTGCATTGGCTCTATTTGAGCTCGCAATTCGTTTGCATCGACGTTCAATTTCTCTCCCAGCCATTTCCACATCTTGGCTATGTCGCCGAAATCTTCGATCGCGAGTTTCGAGGAAAGAACACAATACTTTGAGAATAGATCTTCGTCAAGCTCTATTCCGCAAATCTCCCTTAGCTTTTTAATCTCCCTTTCAAAAACGGCATCATAACTCGTGTAGCTCCCCTTTGATATCCAGCAAAACCTCTCAAGCCCAGCCCCCATGTCTATGACCTTTTTTTCCATTGGCTTGTAGCTCGAAGGCGTTCCAAGGAATTCGGTAAAAACAGCATTCCCCAGCTCTAAACCAGCGACGTGATATTCAAGCGAGTATCCAAAAGCTCCAGCCCCAAGCCAAACGTCTTCTATGAAGTTTATTTCCTCTGGTCTTATCCCGAAAACTCTCGTCAATAGATTAAAATCGAGCTCTATACAGCGCTCCTTCCAATACCCTTGCTTTCCATCGTAAAGCGAAGCTTGCTCAACATGGCTGTGAATTGTCCAATGCCGCGAGGTAACGCCAACGTTAGCTACATCGTTAAAGCGAAGCGATGGCTGTAAAACAACCACGTTGCTTGCTGGAAATTCAAAGTCGAGCTTTCCGTTCGCGATTCTGTAGAAATCAACAATTCCTGCTATTGTGAAGTATAAAGGAAACCAACGGCAAATGACCGGGTAGCGAGGTATTTCGACGTGACCATTTTTAACGAAGAAGTTTCTAATGGCACGCCAAGCCTCCTCATACTCGAACTTCCTCTTTGTTCTCGGGTTGTTTATGAACTCATAACTCCTACAACTCGCGTCGTTGCAAACTTTTTGCTCCCCTATTGCCCAAAAGAACTTACCGCACTTTTCACATCGCTGCCTTTTGAACCCTTGCTCAATCAAGAAATCAATTTTCCAAAAATGCTCCCAGTTCTTTTGCAACGTTGACAAAAGCTCCTTTTTATCCATGCGCTCATCCAAAGAGCGCGCTCAGACCTGCGACCGCTTGCTCGGCCCTTTTCTCAGCTTCCTCTTCCTCTTTCTTCTCCTCTTCCTTCTTCTCTTCTTTCGCAGGTGCTGGAGCTTGTGCTGCTGCCACAGGAGCTTCTCTTGCTCGTTTCAGAACTTCGTCTATGTTCACGTTCTTCAGCGCAGCTATTAGCGCCTTTATCTGCGATTCTTCAACACTCGCTCCAACAGCATCGACAATTTTCTTGATGTTATCTTCGCTTATCTCCTTTCCAGCGCTATGCAACAGCAAAGCAGCGTAAATCAAGTTCATGCTTATGAAGTTAGAGCAAAGCTTTTAAACCATGAGATTGCTAACCACGTGAAAAATGAACAACAAAACCAAAATCAAAGAGAAATTAAACTAGCTACTCGCCGAATTCCTCGCTAGGCTTCTCTTCCTCTCCTTTCTTCGTGCTTATCTTGCTCGCTGTTATGACATCGTCAATTCTCAAGATCATTTCCGCGACTTCAGCAGCGCTCTTTATGGCTTGCGTCTTTATCTTCAATGGCTCTACTACGCCGAGATCGAACATGTTCGCTAGTTTGCCATTGATGACGTCAACTCCCATGTCATGCTCGCCTCTCTCGTGAGCTGCTCGAAGCTCCACGATTGCGTCTATCGGATCCATTCCAGCGCTTTCAGCAAGGGTCTTTGGTATTATCTCTAAAGCCTCTGCGAACTTCTCTATAGCTAACTGCTCCCTCCCACCTACTTGGCGAGCGTATTCGCGAAGCTCTTTTGCTAGCGCCATCTCTATTGCCCCACCTCCTGTAACGACCTTTCCTAGCTCAAGCGTCGACATGAGAGCGCGAACCCCATCGACAATAGCTCGCTCGGCTTCATCGACTACGTGCTCACTACCACCGCGAACGAATATCGTGACGCTCTTTGGGTTCTTGCACTCGCGGACGAAGATCATCTCTTCTCCAGCAACCTTTTTCTCTTCTACAATTCCAGCACTTCCCAAATCCTCTTCGCTTAAATCGTCGAGGTTTGTCACTATCCTAGCGCCAGTGGCTTTTGCAAGCTTTTCCATGTCGCTTCTTTTTACTCTTCTGGCTGCCATTACTCCAGCTTTCGCCAAGTAGTGCAGCACGAGGTCATCGATTCCCTTCTGGCAGAAGACAACGTTAGCTCCAGTTTTTATTATCTTGTCTGCCATCTTTTTCAACATCTTCCTCTCTTCTTCGAGAAACGCCTCCATTTGCTCTGGAGAAGTTATCTGAATTCTCGCATCGGTTTCCGGCGATTTAACCTCTAGCTCGCAGTTTATCAGCGCTATCTTCGCGTTCTTTACCAGCTTTGGCATTCCAGCATGCGCCACTTCTTTATCTATAACTATTCCTCTCACGAGCTCAGTATCGTCTAAGCTTCCACCTTCCTTTTTCTCTATCTTTATGTCATCCTTGTCTATCACTATTTTTCCATCCTCTTCCTTCATCACAGTTCTCACTGCATCGAGTGCTATCTTCGCGATGTTTCTCTTGTTCATCATCCCCACTTTGCTTCCCATCGATGTCAACGCTATATTTATCAGCGTTTCCTCATCCTTTGGGTCGACTTTCTTTCCAAGCTTTTTGTCAAGGAGTTCCAACGCTTTATCCTTTGCCATTCTATAGCCGCGAGTTATGGTCATTGGGTGTATGTTCTGGTCAAGCAGCTCCTCCGCTTTCTTTAACAGCTCACCAGCGAGAACGACGACAGTAGTTGTTCCGTCTCCAACCTCCTCGTCCTGCGTTTTAGCAGCTTCCACCATCATTTTCGCCGCTGGGTGTTCAACCTCCATCTCTTCCAAAATCGTTACGCCATCATTCGTTATCGTTATGTCTCCAATGCTATCCACTAACATCTTGTCCATTCCCTTTGGCCCAAGCGTTGTTCTCACTGTTTCTGCAAGAGCTCTTGCCGCTGCTATGTTGCGGCGAAGTGCATCTTTGCCAGCGACTCGCAGCGTTCCTTCTGGCAAGATGAGCACTGGCTGGCCAGCTAAAACTGCACCATTTGGCATGCTCTCACCAAAGTCGAGAACTATTTAAACTTCGCGATAAGACTTAAATCACTTTCTAGCTCTTGCCAGCTCTTTTCGCTTTTGATGCAATTCCGAGCAGGGATAAGATAAGCCCCAAGGAGTAAAAGGGAGGATAAGCCAATCCTTGTGAAGGAATGAGCATGACGTTTACGAAATTAACGACAAAGAAGAGGAACGCAGCTAAAAACTATACCTTACGTCTTTGAGTAAAGAATAAACAAGTATCAATCCGATAATGCCGTTTGCTAATAACCAGCAAGAAGCTTTTATTCCACCGAGTTTATGACCAAAAAACCACGCCCCTGGATTTACTAAAAGTGGTATGCTGAATAGCATGAAATTCAGAATTAACATTGTCGCAGTTGCGTATACGATTGCATCACACCTTTTCATTTTCTCTTTCTGATTTCAAACGCCTTTGTTCCAAGGAAAGCTAGGAGAGAAACAGAGAAGAGATAAAAGGATAGGCGCAAGTTTTCGGATGCCAGCTCTTTAATCACGCTGATGAGGGTTTCTGTAGTCTTTGGAAACTGGTCTAGCAATTCTGGGAACATAGAGCGAAGAGTTGGAGTTTCTCTCTCGAGCATTGCGTTAAGTCCTGCGGAAAGGATAAACAAAAGCAGGAGAGTTATCGTTAGGGATTTTAGCATCGGTTTAAGGTTTCCATAGCCAACGTAGAGCAACGAAAGCCCAAGAACAGCGAGCAGCGCTGTTACATACGGTGCGAAGAACGCGAGCTCTTTCACATCTCTCAATCTCAAATTCGACGTCAGGTTATAATCTAATAATCTGTCAATAGCTTGTGCCTTCGCCGTTTCGTATTCGATTGCCTTTTCGCAGCTGGTTTTCATTTGCTCCAAAGCCTTAAGGGCGCTTCTTAGTCCTTGACAAATGTCATTTTCCTCTCCAACCCTAAGGCAAATCGTTGTCACGGATTTTTCATTTCCATTGCAAGTTAAGTTCAAGGCGTTGCAAATCTCCTTCAAGCTCTCCCTAAACGCTAGCTTAGATTCGTTGTACTTGCTGCACACGAGCTCACGTAGCTGCGAAATGCTCTGACAGCTCTGGTTGAAATACAAAAGACAAGTCCGATTTATCTCCGGTAAAAACCTTTCCTTAAATCCCATTTCAACTATGAGAGATAAAGTATCGTTTGAAAGCAGATGCGACGCTACTCTAGCTTCGAGATATGCGATTAAGGAAATTAGCACGAACAAGTTGCCCAGGAATTTCGCTACCTTCTTCATCTTTTTCCCTTTCTCTGCAGCTCATATAAGTAGCGGAGCCTCTGAATGGTGTCGCACTCTTCTGGTCCTTTATCAAAGCGAATCGCTATGAAGCGTGGAAATCTCAAAGCAAAGCCACTCGCGTAATTTGGCGATTTCTGTATCTCTTGGTAATCGACCGCGACTACTATCTTTGGCTTTATTTTAACAAAAGTCCCGCTCTGAAACTCTATGTGCGGCTTTAATAAGTTCGTCATCTCCTCAAAGGTAACGTCGCTTGGCTGCGTTTTCTTCTCCTTTATGCCAGTTCCAAGCATCCCGCATTCTAAAAATTCGCCTGTATCTGGATCGCGACAAGCCAAAACAAAGCTTCCAAGCCAGCCTGCTCGCTTTCCAGTCCCCCACGTAGCGCCGACTATGACGAGATCTAAAGTTTCAAGAGTTGGCTTCACTTTTAGCCAGCCACCAACACGGCGACCGAATATGTAGCGAGCGTTTAAGTTCTTTACCATAACGCCTTCCTGTTTTAGCTCAAGCGCCTTTTTGTAAAACTCCTCCGCTTTCTTAACATCGCTTGTTATCAGCTGCTCAGCAAGCATGAACTTTCCTTTTTCAACGTTCACTATGCTCTCGAGTATTTTCCTTCTCTCCCTTAACGGCAGATCTATGAGCATTTTGCCATCGAGATATAAAATGTCAAATAAGTTCATCTGGATTGGTATCTCCTTCACCATTCGCTCAATCTCGTATTTCCTGTGTATTCTTTGTGAGAGCACTTGAAATGGAAGTGGCATTCCAGTTTCCTTAGAAATCGCCCAGACTTCGCCCTCAACAACGCATTCCTCGCATTTCAAGTTCCTTCTTGCTAGCTCAACCAAATCAGGAAATTGCTTGGTTACGTTTTCCAACCTTCTCGTGTAAACCCAAATCTTGTCTCCTTTCTTGTGAATTTGGGCCCGCATTCCATCGTACTTGAACTCTATTGCCACCTCTCCTCCTAAAGCGCGCATAGCTTCTTCTATGTTTTTCGCTTTTTCTGCTAGCATCACCTTTACTGGCCTGCCAACAACTATTTTCACCTCTCTTAGCCCTTTGATCCCTCTTTGCTTTGCTATCTTCGCTACTTCTCCGAAATCGCATAGGATGTTATAGGCGTAATCAACCGCTTCTATCGCTCGCTCCTTTTCTTCTTTGCTAGAATCCGGCTTTAAGAGAAAAGCGCTCGCTATAGCATCGCGAACTATTCCTTCGGCAACGCCAATTCTCAGCTCGCCGAGAATCGTTCTCGTCAGGTATTTAGCTTCCTCTGGACTCGCGAAGTGAAGCAAAGAGACTATTAAATCGAGCTTTTTCTCCTGTGCGCCCTTTCCACTGGCCTTTGCTATCTTTTCAAACGTGTTGTAGATGTAATCAAGCGTGAGTTCGCGCGCGAATATGGGGCGTTGCTTCTTACGCTTCACCAACTCTTCCGCAACTATTCCCAAATCACCCGTTTCCGCGAACTTACGCTCGATCTCCTTAGGCGAAAAACCACAGGTTTTCGCGACTGCTCTTATCATGAGCTGTGTTGCCACCCCTAGCTCGAGTTCAGAGTAGGGTGGAAAAATGAAACCACTTGCCAAGTTGACAGCTATTTCCAAATCCTCGCTTGGGACTTGGGAAAAGAACTTCGCGAGTATTTCGGTTTTCTCTAACTTGCTTGTTGTGCTCTCGAGCTTCTTGTAAACCTCAACCAGCTCCTTGTACAACATGAAGAGAATTCTCGCAAGGAAGAATTAAAGCGTGAGGAAAGCAGAATTATGAGGCGTTACTTCCAGTTCAAGCTAGTAGGCTTGCTAGCTCTGGTTTTGCTTTCCCTTTGCGTTCAGCGAAGCGAAGTTAGTAAGCCTGCTGGGCTCATCTTAACTATTGACGCACCATCATCTGTTAGGGTTGGCGAGGAGTTCGAAGTCTACGTTGATCTGGAGAACAACGCAGACAAGGCTTATAGGATAAAAAAACTCGAGCTCTTTGACGTTGGAAGCTTCAAGTTAATCAAGTGTGAGCCGGAGCTGCAAAACCGCTTTCCAATACTTCCTCATGGCGCGAAAACGCTAACTTGTAGGCTAAGGGCGGAGCAGGCTATAAGGGATAGAGTAGAGGTTCAGATAGCAGCTCGCGTGATTTACGAGAATAACGTCTCTTTCGTCCAAGACTTTGATGTGGTCTCGTTTGAGGAATACCAGAAAAGGGTGAAAGCAAAACAATGGAAGGAGCTTCCGAAGAGCTTCACGAAGCAAAGCGAGGAGATAAAAGCAACCATTGAGTTGAGCGAGAATCCAATGATAAAAAGAAATCTGACCGAAACGCTTTCTGTGAAGTTCAGCGACATAGGCAATGGACTGCTCACCAAGATAAACTGCACCCTAAGTTCACTTCCCCTTAACTTGCTTTACTGCTTGAATTGTCAGAAAGTTAAAGAAAGGTGGGCGTGCGCAGCCCATGTAAAGGACAAAGAGTCAGAGCCCTTGACTTGTCTTGTCAACTTGTCAGCGATAAACCAAAGCTATTTAAAGGTCTTCACGAAAATTCAATTGAGTTATGACTATGAGATTAGGAAAACCGCGCGAATCAAGGTGGTGAGATGAGAAGAGACATACTCCTCTTATCCTTCTTAGCAATCTCTTCTTTACTGCTCGGCTGCATACCAGGAATTGGGCCGAGAAAGGAGGCGAAGGTAATACCAACGGATGGCGTAGTGATAACCGATTTCTCTTCTGACATGCCAAGATACGAGGACACGGAACAAATCTCGCTTTACGTCGAGGTCCAAAACCTTGGAGGAACAACTGCAAGCGATGTGGATATCACGATTCTAGGGGCCACATGGGAACCAGATGAAACGAAATTAAAGCACGAAAACTTCACGTTAAGGGCCCCCGACCTAACAGTTTCGCCTCCTGTTCCCGGTGAGTTCGAATCGTGGTCAACAACGCTTTCGGCATATGACTTGCCAGAAGGCGTCGTTTTGCCGGTTACTTTAACAGCGAGAGTTGAGTACAACTATTCGAGCAACGGAGCAGTTCACATACCAGTTCTTTCAAAAGAGGAGTACAAGCGTCGATTACAGCGCGGCATCGCGATACCAAGCGCACCAAACGTAACCAACAGCGCCGGGCCGATTCACATTGATATAGATCCTCGAGGTCTGCCACCAGTCTTGAGAGAAGCTAGGGAGAACATAACCTTGCTAATTTTGTTAAAGAACGTTGGCAGTGGAGTGCCAATAAACGCAACAGGTGGAGAGGGTGTGATAACAGCGAATTTAACGCTCCTTGGCCTTAACTCGAGGTTTGTTGATTGCTCTGACTATAATGTCACTCCTCTTCCAGCAAGCTCAACAAAAGTCCGAGTCAGGCTTCGCAGGGGAGAGTCTGCAAAAATACCTTGTACAGTAGAACTTGATAAGCCAACAGCACATGAGATGCTGAGCTTGCTCTTCAAGAGCGATTACAGATACTACACGGAAAAGCAGCTAACAGTCACGATTGTTGGAACATAGACGAACAACTTTGCAACTTTAAGTTTTTCTTTTCGATTTTCAGGTCAAGCACAACGTGATATAAGCGAGGCGCATAGCTCTTTACTTTTTCTTTCCTTTCAATTTCGACTTTCACCCTAAATGATTCAAACGTTTTTCTTACCTTTTGCACCGCACCCTTCCACAACCCCCTTTCACTTGCTAACATGTGATAGTGCAAGTAGCCACGACTTTTTAGAAAGGCTAAAGCAGCTTCCGCGAACCTTTCCGGGGAAATGAAATACCCAGCTATAACACGATCAGCAATGGTTTGATATCGCTCAAGTTTTGCAATGGCTCTACAATCCCCAAGAACAGGCTCGATTCTATTTTCAACCTCATTCAGCTTAACGTTCTCAACCAAGTATCGAAACGCAACTGGGTTTTTCTCTATCGCTACGACTTTTTTCGCGTGCGTGAATTTAGCAATAGGCAAGGAGAAATAGCCAATTCCAGCGAACATGTCAACAACGACTTCGCCAGGTTTAACGAGTTTCACAAGCCTATGTCTTTCTCTTTGATTCCCCTTTGAGAACATGAGCCTCGCCACGTCAAGCTTATAAAGCACGCCATGCTCGCGATGTATAGTTTCCGTTCCATCCCCAGCTATAACTTCAATTTCTGGCTCTCTAAACTCACCGCTAATCCTGTGAATGAGACAAACGGTCTTTAGCCAGGGCAATAACTTCAGCATAGCTTTTCCTATCTCGAATTTTCTATCTTCAACATCTCTTGGCAACTTTAGCAATGCAATATCACCAACGACTTGAAAGCCACGAGGCAAACATCGCTTGTCGATTTTCAACAGCTTTGCTAGCTTTTCGCGCAGCATAAAATTCCAGGTGAATAAAATTTATGCGGATTCGCTCCCCAAAAGAGCTTTCACTAAGAGCGAAGATTTTATTGGCTTGTCTTTTGCTTTTCACAGCTCTAATTGTCTTTTCTCTCAGCGTGCGAACCATAAAGGAGAGAATGCCGTTTCTGCAGTTTCGAAAGTTTGTGCTTTGGCGAAATGGAAGCTTTGGAACTGAGATAAAGGATGTTGGGGCTGCGTTTGAAGCCATTAGGAAGATTGAAGGAGAAAACCTAACACTCGTCCTTCACGATTTAAAGTTCTCGCAAAGCTGCGACGGCTATGAGTACGGGATTTATGTTAACGAGAAGAACTTGAAATACGTCATATGCCAAAACGGGAGTTATAAAGTTTATCGCCCAGTAGCTACTGGGCTTGAAGCGGCCTTCGAAGCGTTAAATATCGCTTTCAATCAGATAGATAAAATCATGCGCTGCTTTTTCATTGGTGTTTGCTGATGGAGCGAAAAGCGGTTTTGATGTTGTTCACAACACTCGCTATACTTGCGACCCTGCTAGCAAAGGCGTTTCTCAACTTCGATTGGGCGTCGACGATTTTCACGATCTTGATAATAATCCTCGCTTATTGCGTCTTAGATTTCTTCCTTTAACAGGCAGAAATCTCAAGAGAATTAAAAACTCGAGGTGACCTGTGGTAGCCTGCCTTCTGTTGGCTCCTCCTCGTAGCAACGAGTCATCGTCGCCTGGCAACATCCGTCTAAGCGTTTTTACAACTTGCACCCGGGCTGGCTGGGCCGTTTCACCGCTCACGCCACATCACAGCGCGGATTTGGGCGAGTAAAAAGAAATTGACGCAAACGACAATCGTTTTAATCGTAATCGCTTATTACACGATCTTTCCCTTTCCACTTGGAATTTGGGAGTTTTATTTCCTTGGCTTGAAAAGCACAAGGGAGCTTTTACCTTCCTCAACTTCTTGCTTTTCGTCATAATCTTGATTTACATTGCGATGAAATTCTCAAGGTAATGAATCTGATTCTCCATCTTCTTCTTTTATTTCCCTCCGCGCTGCTAAGGCGATCCTAGCGTGTCGTTTCTGTTCCCAGCCGCTC
>CAZYXF010000004.1:0-20467 GCA_964651025.1 uncultured archaeon | reverse complement strand
TTCTAATTCGCTCTGGATGTCGCATCACCTCCTTAATTCGCTCTATCATGCTCCGTTTCGCCATGTTCCCACTTTCTCATTTAACTTACTAATCGATGAAATTGCTTTTTGCCACCCAACTCTTTTATTTCTTTATTTCCGTTTGCTTTCACAACTTGGGTTTATGCACATGGTGAATGGGCGCTTCCCCCTCCTTATTACTTTTATAATTGGTGCTCCACAATGCTTGCACGTTTTTCCTGTTGGAAGGATCAAGCCATTTCTCGGCAATGGGGCAGAAAAATCACAACCGCGCTTGTAATTCTCGCAACCAACAAAACGAGTACCTCGCTTCCGCATCACGAAAATTTTCAACTTTCCGCCGCAACGAGGACATTTTCCAAGCTCTCGCATTTTCTCCTGGGATTCTATTAGAGCCTTGTTCAAAAGCTCGCCTATGGTCGCTTCTCTCTTTCTAAAACGCCTTGCTATCTCTTCAACTCTTTTTCTCGCTTCTGAAAGAACATCGTCTATATCCTTCTCGCCCTTATAGATGGCGTCGCAACTCCTTTCGAGCTCTCTCGTAAGCTCTTCTGACAATATTATCGGCACGTTCTTTTCAAGTATCTCAACGAGATCTAAGCCGAGCTTACTCACTCTTATGCTCGTTCCGTGAATGTAACCGCGATCGTAAAGTATTTGCAATATCTGCGCACGCGTGGCTTTTGTTCCCAATCCACGAGCTTCCATCTCACGAACTATAGAGCCTTGGGTGTAGCGCTGTGGCGGCAGGGTTTCCTTTTCCTCTATCTCTATTCGCTTCACTAGCACAACGTCGCCTTCCTTAACCTCCGGGAGTTCAACTTCTTCAAGCAGGTTATAGCCCTCGTAGACAGAAAGCCATCCGCTTTCAATTGTTCTAGCCCCCTTCACAAAGAAGGTGAAGCCATTAAGGTCAATCAAAATCCTTGTTGTTTGCCTTTTCGCCTCTTTCATAAGGCAGGCGAGAAAGCGCCTCACGATCAAATCATAAAGCCTCGCCTCATCTCTTGGCAACTTGGATGGAACCTCACATGTAGGGTGAATAGCAGGGTGGGCTGGATCGCTTTTCTTGCCTTCACGCGGCTTTAGCTCTCCTTTCAATATAACCCTTGCGAATTTGCTGTATTTTCTCAACTTTCCAATTGACGCGACTATTTCACGCAAGTTAATTGTCGATGGCAATTGCTGCGATGAGGTGCGCGGATAAGAGATATGGCCTTTTTGATACAAGCTCTCTGCAACTCTCATCGTCTTCATTGGAGAAAATCCAAGAAAGCGGAAGGCATCGCTCAATAGCGAAGTTGTGTCGTATGGAAATGGTGGCAAGCGCGTTGACAGGCGAGACACAACTTTAATCACCTTTCCTTTTTTGTTTTTCGTCTTTGCTATAGCCTTGGCCTCGCTTAGCCTCCACAATCGTTCCTTTTCGTATCGCGCCTTTAGCTCGTTCCCGCCAAGTAAAACCTTAGCGAAGACCTGCCAGTACTTTCGAGGTTTGAACTTAGCTATTTCCCTTTCTCTCATCGCTAGTATTCTCAACGTCGGTCCCTGAACGCGCCCAATCGAGATTATAGAAAACCTCTCTCCATGGTTTTTCAGCGCATTTGTCAGAGCTCGAGTGAAGTTAACGCCAAAGTACCAATCTATGAAGTGGCGAGCATAGCCAGCTTTCACCAAGTTCATGTCAACCTCGCTTAGATTCTCGAAACTTGTTATGATATCTTTTTTCGTTAGGGTCGAGAATCGCATTCGCTTCGCTTTTTTCCCATTACAGAGGAAGCGAAGTATGTTGTAACCTATGACTTCACCTTCTTCATCGTAGTCGGTTGCTATGATAACGTCAGTTGCTTTACTAGCCAGTTTCTTCATGAGCTTGAAGTACTTCTCCGCGAACCTCGATTTTCTGTTAGCCAAGTGCGTTGGTTTCCAATCCAAGTCGAAGACAGGATAGTCCCAACCACGAGAGACTTGCTTCAACGCGAACAAATGCCCAACCGCTGGGGCTATCAGGTATCGCTTCCCCTTTCTCCTAATCTCGTAATACTTGACCTTGTTTTCCTCATGGACTTTAACCTCGCCTTCCGCAAGAGCGTGCGCTATCCTTCTGGCTGCTGTCGGCTTTTCTGTCACTATCAACGTGTATCCCTTTGACTTAACCTCGCGCTTCTCTTTCATCTCAATCACTAAAACAGGCTTGCAACCCCTTTTAGAAAAAGTATAACAGCGAGTATCACGTTCAGGAACGGAAGCGGTGAGGCATCACGCGTTATGAATAGGATGAGAGCAGAGCTTATGTCGACCAGTCCAAGAAAAACGAAGAGCGGTGAAGGCATGTTTTCACTTGAACTCGAGCTTTTTCACCCGAAAGCCGCGAGATATTATTTGCGCTTTTCCACACTCCTCGCAAATGTAGCGAAGGTCTACTTTCTTAGTTGGTTTCTCTCTACCTTTTGGGTTTGGTTTTGGAAAGCTTCCATAGCCTTTGAGCTTTCTCAGGAAGCTCCTTTGTCCCTTCGCCAGCTTCCTTCTCGGCCTCTTAGCTGCTATTTCAACTCGATGCATCGTGTGCTTCTTACAATGCGGACAATAGCGACGTTGCTTTTTTGGCATTTTCATATCTCAACCACCTCGCAATAGCCATGTTTTACAAGGAAATCCTTTAAATCGTTGGGGAGCTCGACTATTTCACCTTCCTTTAACGTGTACTCCTTTAAGTCGCGCCAGACAAAGGTTGGCAAGCTCTTTTTTACCCTTATCACAAGCCTTTTCTCCCTCTTTTCTTTATCCCCTTCTTCTTCAACCTTTGGTTCTTCACTTTTCTCCTCTTCCAGCTCGAGAAATGAGAGAATCACGTCTTTTATCTTGTTGAAGAGCTCCTCTTCCTCTTTCGTCAGGTTCTTTGGCATTATTCCAGCTCTAACACAAGACGGGGCAAGAGATAGGATCTTTCTTATCCTCCTTTCCACGAGGTCCATTGCTATTTCCCTAGCTACTTTGCTCTCCTCGCTACTCTTCAAAAACTCTTTCAACTCCTTGTAAAAATCCGCTGGAAGCAATTGCAGCGATTTTTCTTCCTTCTCCTTGATCTGAAGCTCTCTTATCTTGGAAAGCGTGAGCATCAGATCACCCTATCCCCATGATAACGAATTTGGTGCATTTTTAAACCGCGCAAGGTCTTGAAAGCCCTGTTGCAAAGCCTGCAGACATATTTGGCTCTTTTCTCCTTTCTCTTAAACCTCCTTATCCCATACTTCTTGAAGGGATAAGCGACTGGATTCCTTATGAGCTTGCACGTTTCATCTGGCTCGCAAATCCCAATGCTCTTGTAAAACAAATCGTTATCGCAATTCGCCGGCAACATGAAATCGCGATTCTTGTTCCAATTCAGCTGCGAGTTCAAGAAGCTTTGCGAAAGCGGTCTCGCATTTCTCTTGTTCCACTCATTGAGCTCATGTTCTATTTCCTCCCAATCATATCCCATGACGCGAAGGAAGTTTATCAACGTGAAGCAGCTTCTCTTCCTCCCATCGCTCAAGCCGCGAAGTATGTTCTTAATACACGGAGGGAAGAACTCCTTATCGACTTTAACCCCAAGCCTAATGCTCTTCTTCGCCAACTTCTTTTTCTCTTTCACCTCCCTCTTCCTGAGCTCCCACCAGTTAAGCGCGTCTCTCAACAGCTCCTTTGCCTCTTCCTCGCTTGCCTCTTTCAGAAAAGTCGTCCTGACCTTTACTTTTTCTATCCTGGCATCTGAAATTGTAAAAGAGTCAACGCTTTCCAATGGTATGGATACGAGCCAGGTCTTCTCATTCAACGAAAATGGAACCCGAAACAGGTGTCGCGAACCCCAGTTTCGTTCTATTTCAACTAACATGAAAGGGTCTAGGTTATCGAAACCTATGAGAGAGGAGAGTTGCTTTGCGGTGTAAGTTTTGACGAGCTTTGAGAGCAGCTCATCGCTTATCTCGTTGCATATAAACGACGCCAAAGCATTTGGAATGTAAGGATATAACTTCGCAGAGCTTTGATAGTTCACCTCTTTTGGAAAGGCTTCCCATGGAACAAGCAAGTGAAATCCGCGAGAGCCAGAGAATTTAAGCCCATAGCAAGATATCCCATAGCTTTTGAGCAATTTCACTACCAAGCTCGCTGCTATTTTCGCTCCTTCCAAACCAATCCTTGAATCTATGTCTATGAGCAGATCCCACCCTATTCTCAAGTTATCGTAATTCGTTTCGGTTGAAAGCGCAGCAACGTTCTCCCACCGCTCAACTGAGCAATGAAAGCTCGTTGCACCTAACTTTGCAAGCTGTACTATGTCGCTCTTGAACTGCACTAACGATGGGCGAGAGAGGTATTTATCCTTTTTCACGCCAACAAACTCGCGATTCTTCGCGAACTTCATCATCTCCTCTAAAACGTCCTCGCGAGAGTAATGTTCAATTATCTTGTAACGAGGTGGAGCAACAGCTATTAGCTCGGCTTCCATGTGAGGATTTCGACTTAAGGCTTTAAGGACTTAAAGGATTTGCAACTTGAGAAAACATGGAGAGCACGATTTTATTGCTTGGAATCGCGCTTATCTTCATTGGTTTTTTCCTAGTGCTCCTATCAGCTTTTCTCTCCCTTAAGGCTGGCAAGGCAGAAGTTGCAGTTGGCGGCTTCATAGGCCCAATTCCATTTGGATTCGCAACGAGCAAGAACATGTTGATTGCGGTTATGTTGCTCTCTTTGTTCACTTTTTTAGCGACGTTGCTTATTTTCCTCAAATGAGGTGAGAAGACGTGAAGTACAATCTAGCCCTTGGAAAGGAGAAGAGCTTTCTGACGAGCGAAAAGCTTGGGAAATCCATTCGCGTGGGAAAGGAAGAGTACGTAGTTGT
The DNA here is from genome assembly GCA_964651025.1 of uncultured archaeon. Classification (GTDB taxonomy): domain Archaea; phylum Aenigmatarchaeota; class Aenigmatarchaeia; order GW2011-AR5; family JAHLMP01; genus CAZUUD01. The sequence goes on along the minus strand of CAZYXF010000004.1, from coordinate 15,564 downwards.
CGAAGCGACTGTTTTGGATTTGTTGAGAGCGGTAAAGAGATTGCCACAAGTGGTTTTGCCAAAAGATGCCGCGATAATAGTAGCTTATACAGGCTTATCCCCAGGCTGGCGAGTCCTCGATGCTGGAACTGGCTCTGCTTTTCTCGCCATATTCCTAGCGAATTTGGTAAAGCCTGGAAAGGTGATAAGCTATGAGGTAAGGGAAGACTTCGCGAAAAACGCGAGAGAACAGGTTAAGAAGCTCGGGATAAAGAACCTGAGGATAATCAACAAAGATGTGCTAAAAGCAAAAATCAAAGGCAAGTTCGATTTGATAACGCTTGACATGAAGAACAGCGAGCTCGCGGTTAAGAAGCTATATCCGAACTTGAAACGCGGTCGCTACTTTGCGATTTACTCACCGCACATAGAGCAGGTTAAAAGGGTTAGAGAAGTGCTTGAAAAGCTGAGGTTTGTTGAGATAAAGACGATAGAAAACCTCGTCAGAGAGTGGAAAGTAACCAGAGATTACACTCACCCGGTTCCAAGCGGAATTCTGCACACGGGTTTCATAACCATAGCGAGGAAGTGGAAATGAATTTAGGCATGTTGACTAACCCTTCTTACGAAATCCAAAGCTGCTCTCATGTATTCAGGATTCCTTGATTTCATCTCGATTGTAATTGTTTGCTCATAGCAAACTTCCTTTAACTTCTTGAAAATAGAGAAGAAGTCTATCCTTCCAGTTCCGGGAGGAAGATGCAAGTCCTTCTTATAAGAATAGCCGCCGAAGTTGTCATGAACGTGCATGTGTTGTAGTACTTCTTTGAATTCTTCTATCATCTTTATCGACTTGTTCTTCCTTGTGAACAAGTTGGCATGGCCAACATCAAGGCAAAAGCGAAGCTTTGGCAAGCTCTGAAAAATCCTTTTCAGCGTGAATAAACTCTCATCTGTGTTCTCAAGGAGAATGATGCTCTCATTGCTACTCGCAACTCTCTCCAGCTCTTTCAGCTTTCTCAATTTCAACTTGAAATACGCTTTTGTCGGATACCTTTTGCTATAAAAGTGAAAAACGAACTTCTTTATCCCAATTGATGATAGCGAACGAATGAAATCCTTGCAGAGTTCGATCTCTTTCCTTGAAAAATCTATCTCTGGAAGGTGTGCTATCGTTACTTTTAGAATCTTTTCGCAAAGCTTTGCAACATCGATAGCATGCCTTACTTCTTTAACTTCATCAAGCTGCAACTCTAAGAAATCGTAACCGAGTTTTTTGGCAATGCTCGCAATCGATTTGCACTCCTCAACTTCATGCCAGCCCCTTATCCAGAACCCAAATAACATGCTCATGCTTCGTCCTTTTCGTTTTACTCTCCCAGCTTCCTTCTTGCCTCTTCCATCATTGAAACCAAGTTCCAAATCTTAGTTCTCGCGTAAACTGGCAAGTTTGGGTCAGTCGAAACCTCGTCCATGATGAGCACAGCAGTGGCTAGCCTAACTCCAACTTCTTTGCTCTCGTCTTCAAGCTCGCGTTTTGCCTCTTCTATCTTTGCCCTAACATTTCTCGGAACTCCACGCTCGTGCAGGATTTCGTCGATTCTCTTCATTATCTCCTCGAGCATGATATCACGAGTTACGAAATAAATCGATTATCTTTTCTTCTCTATAAGCCTTAAAACCTTATCAAGCGAGCTGCATTCTCGTTTTTCACGTCTTTTCTTTTTTATGAACTTTGATCACATCCAGTTCTAACACATCGCACTTGCAATTTAAAATCGATGCAACGCTCGGTTTGGTTCTGCCTTCATCGCCAGTTACAAGCTCGCGGGCGTATAAACCAGCATCACATGTGACAAAAAGCTCAAATTTTTGCGGAGAGATAAGTTTTGTTTTAACTTTGTAGACTTTCCTTCTTCTAATTCTATCGCTCCTCCTTCTTAAAACGCGAAGCGGAGTTCGCTGCTCTATAACGGTTTCAAGCTCTTTTAATCTTCTCAACAGTTTTTTATCCACTTTTTTCTCGCATTTAACCAACAGCCTGTACGTTTTCAAATGTCGCGCCTCCTTCACTTTAACGACATCTTCGCTACTAGCAAGCTTAAGTCTGCGGACCTTAACGAATTTGCTTTTGTTTATCTCCTTTTCAATCTGCTTCAAATCAATGCTTCTAATCCTAGGTTTGACTATTTCTATCACAAACGGTCGCCAACCCAAACAGCGGGCTGATATGTCCTCTCTCCCTGCTCCATGGAAGCGCGATTTCTCGCCTCGAGTCGCTTTCAAGAGCGGCTTTTCTATTATCTCCTGAACGCTTGTCCTGAAGATTTTCCTTCTCCACTTCGTTTGCGGTATTCCACGAACGAGTTTGCAATATTCCCCTTTAACGTAGAGCGGCGCGATTTGAAGCTTGATTTCATTTTCAATTAAATCGACTATGCACAATATGTCCGGATTCTTTTGCTTTACCCTTGTGTATTTAATCCCCATTTCTCTCAAAGACTCGCGAACTTTCTTTCCAATCTCCCTGTTAAGCTCACTTTTTAATGGCTCGCAATGCTCAATTCCAATTAGCTCCCAAACAGCTTCTTCCATTCGCTCAAGCTTAGCAGTTAGCCTCGTCCCTATCAAAAAGCTCTTGAACTCGTATTTCGCTAATCTTTTCGCAATCTTCCTCGCAATCGAATCTACCTTTTCAAAAACCCCGTTGCATATCTCACAGCGTTTCCTCTCTATTTTTTCTCCTTTCAATTTCTTGTTCCTGAACCTAAATCCAGAGAAGTTCTCCTTTTTCATCCCATGAAAATCTCCAGTAGCGTCGACCAGCATTGCCAATAAAAAACGCAAAGCCTCGCCTCGCTTTTTGTTAGAAGTTCCTGTTAACAGCTGTGCAAATTGCCTGCCCAAACAGCGGTCACAGATAACGAAGTTCCTGAGCAACTTCATGGCCTTTTCAATGACATCACGCATTCTACCTCACCTCTTGGCTCTTTCTCACGCCATGCCACTACGCGAAACTTAAAGAACTCGCAGTCAAAACTGCGCCAAGCGTGTGGCGACAAGCCAGCCTTTAAACAGAGGTGGGAGAGAAAGCTCTCCTTTTCTGGTAACTTCTCCCAGACTTGCGGCAGGAACAAAGCGCTTTTGCCTTTGCACCGCAAGATAACACCATCGACACCAGCTTTTATTTGCTCAAGCAAGTCTTCAACGTCATTATATTCAATTTTCTTCGGCTCTGTAAGCAAGGAAACTTCCACAACAATTCCATCTAATTCGCTCTTGCTAACTGGAGGAAAGCGAGGATCGTGACAAGCTTCGATGGCGCATTCAACCAACGCTTCGCTTATGCTCTTAACTGGCAGTGGAATTCCAATGCAACCTCTAAGCTCATGAGACGGATAAGTTTCAATTGTAACGAAAAGACCGCGTTTCTCATTACACCAAGCTGGAAAGCTCACGTCTATCCTTTTTCCCCTTACATGCGACTCTATTATCAGCCTCGCGGTTTTTACTAAGAACTCGCCTTTTCGTTCATCTAACTCCATGAAAAATGGAGGGGGAAAAATTAAAGGGCAAACGTGAAGAAAGGTATAGGTAACATGACGAGAGTCGAAGTTCTCTTCCTCGGCACGACAGCGAGCATACCAACGCCAAAGAGAAACCACCCAGCTATTTACTTTCGCTATGTTGGGAAGCACGAGTATTGCATGCTCTTTGATTGTGGCGAAGGAACGCAGAGGCAAATCTTCTTAGCGAAAGAGAACTTCATGAAGTTAAACGAGATTTTCATAACCCATTGGCATGCAGATCACTACGCTGGTTTGCTTGGTTTGATAGAAACGATGTCGCTGGAAAAGAGAAGCTCGCCACTTCATGTATTCGCTCCGGAGGCAACTCGCTTTTTGAACACGTTGCTCAGTGTTGGCTATGGAATAAGAAAATTCCAAGTTATAGCTCATGACGTTCCATTCAAAGGAAAAGAGGTAACAAAAATACTTGAGAAGGAGGAATACGAAATCTTCTCGATCCCTGTGAAGCACGGAATTCCAGCAGTTGCCTATTGCTTCAAGGAAAAGGACAGGGTAAAGATAGATAAAGCTAAGGCAAAGGCACTTGGCTTACCAAGTCAGAGCGTCTTGTACAAAAAGTTGAAGAAAGAGGGAAGAGTAGAATACAAGGGAAGGTTAGTGAAGTTGGAAGACGTTTCTTATATAGAGGCTGGTAAAAAGGTGGTATATTCTGGGGATACGGAAGCATGTGATAACCTGATTAAGCTTGCTACCAACGCAGATCTGTTGATTTTGGATTGCACGTATTTTGAAGACGTAAAAGAGAGAAACCACCTAAACGTTTACGAGGCAATTGAGATCGCAAGCCAAGCAAACGTGAAAAAGCTCGTGCTGACCCACATATCGAGGAGATACCAAGATGAAAGGGAGATAGAGAGAGTTGTTAGGGAACTAGCTAAGAACTTTGACTTCGATGTGATCATTGCAAAGGATTTCATGCGAATCGAGCTAAAGTGAACTAGAAAATCGCTAAGTTATAAAGAATTGTCCAAACAGCATACCAAAGAAGGGCAGCATAACACACGAGGTTTTTATTCTCCTTAAACTTCGATTTTGCATATCTGTACGCTGGGTAATAAACGGCTATTGCTAGTAAAGCGTTTAGCTCGGGAAGGTTGGTTGAAGTGGTGATGAGCTGGGAGATAAAAGCAAAGGCTAAGCTTGCGAGAAAAAGCGCGATGAAAAATGGCTTGGCTTCCATTTTTTTAACTGTGTAACGCTTTTAAACTTGTTTCGAAGGTAGATTATGGCATTGGGAATATTCCAAGCGCTTTAAAGCTCCAAGCGAGGAGGAAGAGTATCTCGAACTCGAATTTCCAGAGCCAGAAGAAAGAAAAAGAATCCCAATTGTTGTGGAAAAACTCGAGAACTTGCTCGATGCGGAGCGCGTTCAAAGAAGGCTGAGAGAAGGGTTCATAGTGATAGCGCGCATAAGGGAGCTGAGAGAACGGGACATGGAAACCCTGAAAGGGGTTGTTAACAGGATAAAAAAGACTTGCATAGCCATAGGCGGTGATATAGCTGGAATAGGCGAGGATTACATAATCGCGACTCCGGCAAATGCAACGATAGTGCGCAAAGTAATTGAGCCGCAACTGGAAAAAGTGTCTATTCAGGAGATAAGCTCGTGAAAACAAATACAAGTTAAGCTCAATTGCGAAAAGGGAAAGAAGTAAAGTTATTTTTTGTTCTCTTTGCCTACAACATCTCAAGTATTTTCTGCGAGACAAACGTCGCTACTTCTTCGTTCAAAGGAATTGCGAAGTTCGACTTGTAGCGCTTCTCTCCACTTCTCGTGAAGAAGCCCTTGCTCAAGGAGATGAACTCGTTTTCACCGGCTTGTGTTATCGCTTTCTTTCTCGCTACTTCCAAGAACTTGTTCCTCCCGAATTTTATCTGCTCGCTTTTCAACACTTCGAATCGAACCATTTTCCGACCTTGTGTAATTTTAAGTAGAGGGGAAGCTTTATAAACACAACAAAACCGCTCCTCAAGACCAATATCTTAATCTATACTTTGGATTATTCAGATTGGTTCAGAAGCAGAAACGCAAAATTTGAAAATCCATCAAGAAAAAGAAAATCAACTACCACTCCTCTTCACTTTCCTCTTCCCACTCCTCTTCTTCCTCGAACTCTTCCTCTGGTTCTTCCTCTTCTTCCTCCCACTCCTCTTCAAACTCCTCTGGCTCCACCTTCTCACTTGACTTTTAGGACGCGAAATCAATTTAAGCTTTTTTACGTTCGCTACAACCTTTTAAATGCTCTCTTTAAGAACTCGATGTCTCGATTTAGATGCTGGAGGAAAGCTTATAGCTGTGCTTCACGAGGATGATGCTCACGATTTAGGCGTTAGACCCTTGGATAGGATAGTTATAAAACATGGCAAAAGGGAAGCTGTTGCTATAGTCAACACAACTGAGCGTTTAGTAAAGCGAGGGGAGATAGCGCTCTATTGGGAGCTGAGCTCTTTGCTTAAGCTAAGGGGCGGCGAGATAGTAGAGGTCGAGCCAAGAAAGGAACCACTTTCCAAAACCTTCATAAGGAGAAAGATTTTCGGCTATAGCTTAACAGAGGACGAAATCAAGGAAATCGTCAATGACGTGTTGAAGAACAATTTAAACGATCTGGAAGTTGCAGCATTCATAGCAGCTCTTACGATACGAGGGCTAACTACAGAAGAAGCTGTTTACTTCACTCGAGTTTTCGTGAAATCAGGAGATGTGCTAAGACTGCGAAAAAAGCCGATACTTGACAAGCATTCACTTGGCGGAGTTCCTGGAGATAAGACGAGCATGCTAGTAGTCCCGATAATCGCTTCGCTCGGCTTTTGCATACCGAAAACGAGCTCCCGCGCGATAACCTCGCCGGCTGGAACAGCAGATAGGGTTGAAGTCTTGGCTAACGTGAGCTTTACGGTAGAAGAGGTTGAGAGGATAGTCAGAAAAATAAACGCTTGCATGGTATGGGGAGGAGCGCTAAATCTTGCACCAGCGGATAACGCGTTCATAAAAATAGAGTATCCGCTTGGTTTAGACCCACTTTACATACCATCGATTCTCTCAAAGAAAAAGGCAGTTGGGGCCACGCACTTGGTTCTCGACTTGCCAACAGGTCGAGGAACGAAACTCTCGACGTTTGGCATGGCATATAAAGTGGCGAACGAGATGATAGAAGTAGCGAGGAGAATTGGAATAAGAGCAAAGGCTTGCTTAACTTTTGGTGAGCAACCTGTTGGCAATGCCATTGGCCCAGCTTTAGAAGCAAGAGAAGCGTTGATAGCCCTTTCGAAGTTGAAGCCACGTGATTTAATCGATAAGGCTTGCTCAATTGCTGGAACGCTCCTCGAAATGATAGGGAAGGGGGATAAGAAACTGGCTTTCAAGGCCTTGGAAAGCGGAAAAGCCCTTAGAAAGTTCCGCGAGATAATTCGTGAGCAAGGTGGCGACGAAAAGGTAAAACCGAGTGATGTGGAAGTGGGAAGTAAGAAGGTCGACATAATAAGCGAGAAGAGCGGGATGGTGATGTGGATAAAGAACCGCGAGATAGCTACGATAGCTCGTCTAGCTGGGGCACCTCGCGACAAAGGGGCTGGGATATTGCTCCACAAGAAGATAACGGACCGCGTTAGAAAGGGAGAGAAGCTCTTCACGATCTATGCGAATAACGCCATAAAATTGAGGCGAGCTCATGAACTAGCGAAGGAGCTAGAACCAGTGGTGGTAATTGAGGATTTAAGAAAGGCGATGCTCATAACAACAGTTGAAAAGGAAAGGCACGAATTGAAGTTCATTTTGGAGAGGTAAAGGATGGCAGTCGTCTATTTCATTTTCGATGGCGTTGCAGATCGCGGCAATGAAACGCCACTAAAACTTGCGAGAAAGGAGAATATAAACTCAATCGTTAAACGTTCTCTCATCGGCATGTGGAAAGGTGTGAAAAGACTTGCTGGCTATAATCCAAAATCAATGAGCGACATAGCAACGCTTTCCTTGCTCGGCTATGGAAGCAGGCGCTATTTCGTTGGCCGTGGCTATCTCGAGGCCCTTGGCGTTGGTGTAAAGCCAAGGAAAGACGAGCTCTACATCCGCGGGAATTTCGCGACCGTAGATGAAAACCTCAAAATCCTCGACAGAAGGGCTGGGAGAGAGGAGTTTGGATTAGATGAACTTGCAAGAGCACTTAGAATGAAAATAGACTCGACTTCTTTTCGTTGCATTCACTCTCGCGGGCATCGCTGTGTTGTCATAGCTCGCGGTCAAAACCTGAGCGAGAAGGTTAGCGATGCAGATGTTGGGGGCGAAAGGCCGGCTGTGATAAGAGCGTTAACGAAAAGGGCAGAGAAAACCGCGCTCTTGCTCAATGTTTTCGCTGACATCGCGCATGAGCTGCTTGAAAAGCATCCAATAAACAAAAGGAGAAAGCACAAGGCTAATTACATCTTGCTTCGTGGCGCTGCAAAGCAGAAGCGAGTCCCAAGTTTTAGGAAGAAGTTCAAGTTGAATGCAATCGCGATTGCTGGCGTGCTTTTGATAAAGGGCATAGCGAGATACATCGGAATTGATTTTCTCTCGCCAAAGGGAGCAAATGGACATGTGAACACGAATTTAAAGTCAAAGGTCAAGGCTGTGCTCAGAGCAGCGAGAAAATACGAGCTCGTGATTTTACATATCAATGGCGCGGACGAAGCAAGCCACGATAAAAACCCGAAGCTGAAGCAACGCTTTATTGAGCGCGTCGACCGCGAGGTGATAGGCCCAATTTTGGAAAACGAGCTTGACTTGGTCATCGTCTGCGATCATATAACGAACTCGAGGACTGGCGAGCACGAGTATGGAGCAACACCATTTTTAATCTACAGCCAAGCAAATAAGTTCGCGAGCAAAGCTCGTAACTTCTCTGAGCAAGCGTGCAGGAGGAGCGGAATAAAAGTTAGAGATATCTTCAGATTTGCGATGAGAAAGCTCGGCTACATAAAATAACCTTTTCGCTAATTTAATTTGCTGTGTAAATCTCCTAATGCCAAGGATATTCGTTACAAAAGCGAATGGCGAGAGGGAGGAATTCAAAAAGGAGAAAATAGTTAGAACTTGCCTGCGAGCTGGAGCTTCAAGGGAAATCGCAGAGAGGATTGCTAGCTACATAGAAAGCATAGCTTACGATGGCATACCAACAAGAGAAATCTACCACGCGATACTTCGCGAGCTCGATAAAGTCGAGAGAAAAGCAGCCCGCTTATATAGGCTTCGCGAAGCCATAAGCGAGCTATCACCAAGGGCTTTTGAGCTGTTTGTGAAGGAAATTTTTGAAAATCTTGGCTACGAATGCGAGCATAGCGTTATCGCGCTGGGCGAGATATTAGATCACGAGTTAGATGTTGTAGCGAGAAAGAACGGCGAAACTAAAATTATTGAGTGCAAGCATCACGTTAATTTTCATCGCCTTTGCAACGTTCACGTTGCGCTTTACTTCTGGGCTGTGCTCCAAGATCTGAAAGCTGGTTATAAAATCGGAAAAAACAACTTGAGTTTCAATAAAGCTGCGATTGTGACGAACACCAAATTCACCCAGCGCGCTGTAAAGTACGCGCTAGCTAAAGGAATCGAATTAATAGGTTGGAGATACCCCCGAGAAAGCGGATTGGAAAAGCTGGTCGAAAAGGCAAAAGTCCTTCCAATAACGATTCTCAACGTCGGAAAATCGCTTTTGCAAAAACTCATGGAGAGAGACATAGCTACGGTGAACAGAGCAAGTGCTAGCGCTTTACGAGCCTTGGGTTTCAGGGAAAGGGAAATCAGAGAGGTGGAAAGGGAAAGGACGCTTTGCATGGGAAAGGAATGAGATAAGTTGTCCAGAAGGTTTCAACGAGAAGCTCACGCCCTTAATCCGCGCATTCGCTTTCCAGCGCTTGTCAAACCGCGAAAGACTCGACGTTTTTGATTTAATATCCAGTTTATTTTGGGATCGCTCTTTATGACTGGGTGATGTGGGTCCACCATGATGACTTCAAAGTACTTGTAAACACCATCGTCGCCAACCCAATAAGAATTGAGAACCTCGAGATTCGGGAATTTTCTCGCGGCTCGCTCCTCTGCGATTAGCTGCAAGCTCTTCCTTGGAGTGAAGTCTGCGATACCAGCTTTGCTCGGCTTTCTCCCGCCGCGTCCATATTTCGGCCTTTTCCTTCCACCCTTCCTTATGCGAACTCTAACAACGACAAAGCCTTGCTTAGCCTTGTACCCAAGCGCTCTAGCCCTGTCTATGCGTGTTGGCTTTTCAACTCGCTTTATCGCAGGACCGCGGCGCCATTTCATTAGCATCTCCTTATATCGAGCTATTCTTTCCTTTGGCCTTTTCCAAAGCTCTCGCAAGTAATGATAAAACCCCTTCATCTCTTTTCCTTCTGGTGAAGATTTTAAAAGGAGATTATAAGCGGTGCAAGCGATGGCGCAGACGATTGGGATTTGCGCAGCGTTTCTCTCTTCTAAATCCCTTTAAAATGCTTTTCCCAACTTTAAAAATCGAGTGGAAGCATGCCAAAGCCAAAGCGACCGCGACGTGGAAGCTTGCAATTCTGGCCGAGAAAGAGAGCGAAGCGAATATACCCGCGAATAAAATTTCCTCGTGATGATAAGGCTCGTCCCCTTGGTTTCGCTGGATATAAAGTTGGAATGCTTCACGCGGAAATAGTTGAAGACAACAAACTGAAAGTGAAAGCCGCAACCGTTTTAGCATGCGCTCCTCTATTCGTTTGCGGGATTCGCTTCTACACAAGGGATTGGAAAGGGGATTTAGTGGCGATTGGAGAGACGTGGACAAGCAATTACCCAAAGGAGCTAGAAAGAAAAATCGGGAAGTGGAGCAAGTTGCCGAGCTTCGATTTCGAAGCTAACAAGGATAAGGTAAAAGAAGTTCGCTTGATAGTTTGCACCTTTCCGCAAAGAGCTGGAATGCACAAGCTAAAGCCAGAGCTCTTTGAGATTCCAATCGGTGGCGAGGTAGAAGAACAATACGAGTACGCGAAGAGCGTGCTGGGAAAGGAGATAGACGTCAGCGAGGTTTTTCGGCCAGGCGAATATTGCGATGTAACTGCCATAACCAAAGGTAAGGGATTTGCAGGCGTTGTCGCGAGATTTGGGGTGAAGGAAAAGAGGCCAAAGGAAAAGAAAACCCGTCGCCATACTGGTAGCATAGGTCCAACTACACCTCGCCGCGTCATGTGGCAAGTCCCTATGCCAGGGCAGATGGGATTTCACCAAAGAACGGAGTATAACAAGCGAATCCTCGCGATAATAGAAAACGGCAAAGAGTTAACGCCAAGCTCTGGTTGGCTTGGATACGGCGTGATAAAGGACGCGAAGGCTTTGATAATCGAGGGCTCTGTTCCTGGACCGAGAAAGAGACTTGTCTTCATAACTTTGCCACGTCGCGGAAAGAAGTACAAGCCAGTCGAGATAAAGCAATTCGTTTTGCCTGTGAAATCATAACTTCTTCCTAACCGATTTCTAACTATCACAACATTGTGCAGAAAGTTAATTTAAATCCTTAAACGACGCTTTCCTTTATGACTAAGGTGCCAGTTCGTGATTTGCAAGGCAATGTGGTTGGTGAAATAGACTTGCCAAGCGTATTTCAAACCGAGATAAGAGAAGATTTGATAAAACGAGCTGTTTTAGCAGAGCAGTCTTGGAACCGCCAACCTTATGGAACAGACAAGCTCGCCGGCAAGCGAACGAGCGCGCATTATCATGGTCGAAGAAGATCTCGCTACGCTATGATCTGCCGCGAGATGGCTCGCATCCCGAGAATTCACGGCAGAGGAGCAGAATATACGCCACTTTACATGGAGGCTCGCGTCGTTCCACAAGCGAGAAAGGGTAGAAGAGCACATCCGCCTAAGGTCGAGAAGAAGTGGGCACAGAAGATAAACAAAAAGGAGTACAAACTGGCGTTAAAATCTGCTATAGCAGCTTGTGCTTGTAGTGAGCTCGTTAAGCAACGTGGCCATCGCTACGATGGCGTTGTACCCATCGTAGTCGTTGATGACTTTGAAAACCTGAGCAAAACGAAAGACGTCGAAAGGACTTTGCTCTCGCTGGGATTGGAAGAAGAGCTCCAACGCGCAAAGCAGAAGAAAATCCGCGCTGGCCGCGGAAAGATGCGAGGTCGAAGATATAAGAAAAAGAAATCACTGCTCATAGTCACGTCGAGCGCTGATTGCAATGTCATGAAAGCAGCTCGCAATTTACCAGGCGTAGATGTAGCGAGCTATGAGCAGCTTAACGCTAACTTGCTTGCCCCTGGTGCCCATCCAGGCAGGCTAATGTTGATAACGCAGAGCGCACTGAAAAAGCTGGGTGAGTTGTATGGGTAAGAGGATAAGGATAAGGGATGAGGAAGATTTGCTGCTTGAGCTTCGCAAGCTATTGCGAGATTTGAAAGGCGTGGATTACGTGATAGTGGAGGGAAAGAGGGACAAAAACTTGCTGTTGAAACTAGGGTTGAAAAACGTTCTAACGCTCCGCGAGGCTAAAAAGCTCGAGCTCGGGGGCAAAAGAATTGCGATACTTACAGACTTTGATGAAAAAGGTGAAGAAATAGGGGCAAAACTCAAAGAAGAGCTGATCAAACGCAATGCGAAAATCGATGAGCACTGCAGAAGGCTGGCGAGGATTTTACTTAAGAGTTCAAGTGTTAATCAAATCGAAGCCATGAAAAAGCTCGCGAACTTATATTTATCGAGGTGGAAGCGTGGAATTTGACCCGTGGAAGATATTGCTCTATCCTCATGTCACTGAAAAAGCGATGAAATTGATAGAAAAACAGAACACGCTCGTCTTCATAGTCGACAGAAAAGCGAACAAACCATTGATAAAGCGCGCGGTCGAAGAAGCATTTAAAGTCAAAGTGGCGAAGGTACGAACGCTTATAACGAGCGATGGGAGGAAAAAGGCGTATGTGAAGCTAAAGCCAGAATATAAAGCGATAGACGTAGCTACAAAGCTCGGGATAATGTAGTTAAGCTAAGGACTTCTCATAAGCCCTTTTCCACCTTTCCCAGTATTCTCTCAACCCCTCGCCACTTTTCACCTTAGCTTTCCAATCATCATCGCCGAGCTCTAGCACGAGTTTTCTCGCGACTTCTATCACGCGCTTACTCTCCCAGAAGCGCGGCGTTGCATTTGCTTTCTTTTTGTACGCGAGCAACTTTCCTATCCACTGCTTGCAAGTTTCGATGTAATTCGGGTGGATTTCGTTTAATCTCGGCTCAACCCAGCCTCGATGGAATCGGCAAACACCAAAGTTGTCGAGCGCGTATTCTTTCACAGTGCGCTTCGCGCAAATCCTTGCGTATTCTTCAGGCTCGACGAAGATCGTGTGATAGTCGCTGTAGTATTTCCCATGCATAACTACTGGCAAAATTAAACCAAGTGACCAGTAGAAATTCGGGGTCATGTCATAACCGTTTTCAAATGGAATGTAGAACGCAAGGTCCTTCGCGTTTATTTCGCCTGCAATCTCGTTTACTCTCTTGTTTTTCCAAAGTTCGCCAAACGCCAATTTAGTTATCAAGGTCTTTGCCAACTCGTAATTCACTTTAGAATTCGGGTTCATGACGTCAAAGCCTGGCGAGTCCTTAACTCCAAGAGTTTTACTATCGATGTATCCTCTATACAACGCTTCAAATAACATGGCCACAACATAACCAAGATAGATCGCGTCAAGCCCGAGTGAATCGACGAGTTTTATCAGCGTTTTAACGTACTCACGTTTAAAGATGCCTATAAACGGTCCAAGGGCTTGTGCAGGCTCGTAGTCGATTTTCGTTTCGCCTTCTATCTTCTTGCAAGCGGCAATGCAGGGCTCGCCGCATGTACTAGAAACGAACGCATAGCCTTCAAGGAGTTCCCCTAGGATAAAACGTTTTCTTATCTCCTCTCTTTCCTCTTTGCTCAACAATATAGACTGCCAGTTCATCGTTATGGGAGCGAGTTTAGGATTTGAGTAATTGGCCAGAAAAGTCCCCATCTCCCTGTATTTCTTCGTCGCCTCCTTTTGCTCCTGAATTAGCGCGCGCTCGACTTTTATATCGAGCTTTTCATCACCACCAACCGCTATGGCAACGACGTTATGAGCCTGAAGCAAAACGCTTCCAGCACCACCACGACCAGCAACATCTGGCAGCGAGATATCATTGAGTTTGGAGGAAACCACACAGCCATAGAGCGTGTTTCGACTTCCAACACCAACCAACGCTATTCTGAACGGAGAATCGCCATAAAACTCCTTCAACTCCTTGTAAAACTCCCTCTCGTTCTCGAAAAGGCTTCTTTTAACTTCCTCCTCGCTCCTCTCCAAAAACTCAACTTCTTCATTTTTTATTCCCATGACAATTGGCAGGTCGCTTTTTCCCTCTATGACAATAGCATTCAATCCAGCTCTTTTTATGTACTCTCCTAAGTCGCCCAATGTAGAAGCATGTAGAGCTCCATGCAATGGGGAGCGAAATACAAAAACGCCGCGATTAGCACCAGCGTAGCACAAATTCCCTGTTCCGAAGATCACAGCATTCCTCTCGCTGAAAACGTCGCTCGCGTAGCTTTTGTATTTCTCAAGGTGAAGATGGATTGCCAAATCAAGAACGCCATTTATCCTCTCGTCTTTGAACTCTTCGATCCAACTTTCTCTTTCACTTACGTTAACGAAGAGCGCGCGCATTAATGAAGTGTGGGAAAAGGTAAAATGAGCTTTTTGTTGCCCATCTTCTTAGTAGACTGATTGCATAACTACGTCTATTTAACCCTTACTTCGCTTCCCACGACATAAAAAGCTTCACGTGTATCATTTTTAGCGTGGTAATATGCCAAAGAGGCTTCGTCAGCAAAGGAGAGGCGCTGGTAAAAGCTCCACTTATCTCGCTCCTAGTCATCGCTGGCTTTGCGATGCGAGGTATAAGATAAAGGGCGAAGCCATTGGAAAAGTGGTTGACATACTTCACGACCCAGCTCGTTACGCTCCTGTTATGGTAGTTGAGATAGAAAACGGAAAAAAGCATCGCGAGTACTTAATAGCCCCAGCTGGCATAAAAACAGGCGATGTGATACACTTTGGTGGAGAAGAAATAAAGCTCGGCAACGTTTTGGAGTTGGGTAAGATACCAGAGGGAACGCAAGTTTGCAACGTGGAGCTTCGTCCAGGTGATGGTGGCAAGCTGTGCCGAGCTCCTGGAACGAGCGCGACAATTATAGCCCATGAAGGAGATAGGACGCTCGTGATGTTGCCGTCTAAGCGAATCGTTTCACTGCCCTCTAAATGTCGAGCAACGATTGGCGTGGTTGCTGGAGCTGGAATAAACACAAAGCCATTCTTGAAAGCAGGTGCGAAATTCTATGCCATGAGAGCAAAGCATCGATATTGGCCTATTGTGAGCGCGGGGGCAAAGAACCCAGTGGATCACCCCTTTGGCGGCAAATCGCGTCGCGTTGGCAGGCCTAAAACGCGCTCTCGACGCTTGCCACCAGGGGCAAAGGTAGGAAGCATTTCAGCGAGAAGAACGGGAAGAAGGAAGAAGTAATAAGTAAACACAAAACGAACCACATTAAAGCGTTAAAAGACTTTCCCACTTTCGTAACTGCCATTAAACTTTTTGCGTAAGATATTCATGGCAATAAAATTTGACAAGATTGAGTTCGGTGACATCGTCATAAACGGCGTTAGCTATGATGCAAAGGATTTGCTCGTCTTCTACGATGGCACGATTAAAGAGAGGGAGAAGAGCCATGTTGTTAGCAAAAAAGAAATAGAGGAGATACTGCGCGAGGGGAAAGGAATAGAAGAGATAATAGTTGCTCTTGGATTTTCTTCTTGCGTCAGTGTTGAAGCCGGAGCCAAAAGCCTTGCAGAAGAGAGAGGAGTGAAAGTAACTGAGCTTAAAACAAGAGAAGCTTGCATGGAGTTTGTGAAGCGTGTAAGCGAAGGGAAAAAAGTGGCGCTAATCTTGCACAGCACTTGCTAAG
>CAZYXF010000003.1:4406-21413 GCA_964651025.1 uncultured archaeon | reverse complement strand
TTCCTCGTTAAACACGATCGCCAACCTCGGAACTTCGCTTTAAATCGAAGTTTCCCAACAGCGTTTTCTCAATTGTACTTCTGCTTTCCCCTTTTCCATTATTTAAACCCTGTGAAAAATTCTAATTAGGAAGCATGAAGAGGGCGTTTTTGTTTTTGGTTGTAGCGTTGCTAGCGATTGGCATTGCAAGCGCGCAGGGAATGGGAGGAAAGTGGGGAGTAGAAGAAGGATTAGGGGTAAATGAAACAACGACGACAACGCTTCCGAACTTCACAGAAGAAGAAAGAGAAATTGCTCCTTACGTTCCGAATTTAACGGGTGAGACAAGAGAAAGAGCCTTTGTCCCTCCATTTGAGAGGATAAAAAAGCTTGTTGGTAGAGCAAGAGAAATAGCGGAAGAAGCGATAAGCAACTGCGAGAAGAAGCTAGTCGAACATGGGTTTAGCGAGAGCGAAGCTGAAGAGATTTGCAAGGGTGCCAACTTCGCGAGGTGCGTTGTGAGGCTTGCAACCAAGTTGAACAACACAGAAAGGGCGAGAAGGATATGCAGGTTTGCTATGGTTACCATTGAGCTAGAAGAGCTAAAGGAAAAGCTCGATAAGTGCGTTGAAAGGCTAACAGAGCGCGGGTTTGAAAGCGAAGTGGCAAGAAGGGCTTGCAAGTTCATGGTTGGGGTGAAAAAAGTAGTGGAGGATGAGAGAGATAAAGTAGCGAGATGCGTCGCAAGGTTATCGCTAGCTTTTCCGCAAGCAAGAGCTGGTGAGCTCCTGAAACGGTGCATGGTAGAGGCTTTGGAAAGAGAAGCAAGAGCTATCAGACTCGCGAGGAGAGCTGTTAGGCGCGTTAGAGCCTTGCCACTTGCACTTCCAGCAATAGAGAGAAGGCTTGAAATACTCGCGACTTGCGCTAACTTGCCAGAAGAAGAGCTGGAGAAGTTAAAAGAGCTTTGGGAGAGATATCAGGAGCTTAGGAGTGAGCACAGAGAAGAAGTGAGAAGCGTTGCCACAACTTGTGCGGAAGAAGCAAGGAAAGGAAACTTGACCGAAGAGGAGATAATGAGTTTAAGAGAAAGTTGTGGTCTGAGGCTGAAGGAGATAAACGAGAAGTACAGGAAGGAGTTCCAAGAGATAAGAAATGAGGTGATTGAAATCCTTGGGAACAGAAGTTGGGAAGAGATAGTTGACAAGGCTTGCGTGAACGAGCTCTTAGAGGCTAAGCGAGTTATCAACGAGACAGAGGAAGAGCTTGAGAGCGCTGTTGGTCAAGCAAACATGACAGCAGAGGAAAAGAAAGAGGAGATGAGAACAGCTATAAAATCGCTTGTGGAGAAGCTTGCAAGAAAGGCAAGAGCTGCGAGGAAAGCTAAGGCACAAGCGATTCTGGCGAGTGGTATAAGAGAGTTCATAAGGAGAGAAGACGTGAAAGGCTTTGTCATAGAGACGCTAAAGAGAAACAAGGAGCTGATAAGAGAGGTTCTAAAGGACAAGGAGATAAAGCGCGAGATTGTAAACACACTTCTCGAGAACCCACGCGATGTAGAGCTGCTAAAGGAAGCGATTCGAGACAGAGAGGCAAGAATAAGCTTGATAAGGAAAGCGAAAGAAAGACTTGAGCTGAAGAGACAGATATTGAAGCGCGAGGTGCTTCGCGAGTTCTTGCCAGCTAGGCTGAGAATGAAGATCGATAGGATAAACGTTACTGATATAGAGACAGAGCAAGTTGGTAATGAGACAGCGATAAAGGCAAGGCTGTTTGAGAAAGGGAGATTGTTGTTCTTCATACCAGTTCGCGTGCCAAAAGTGGTGAAGTTCATTGGCGAAGAAATAATAGCGGAGCAGAAGCCTTGGTGGGCTTTCCTAGTTGTTGGCTAGGCAAAATTTCGTTTTTAATTTTTCTCGCCTTTCCTTATCAGAGAGTGTGTGGTCTAGAAAAGAGGAATATGAAAGGTTCTTGATCGAGAGCGGAGCAGTTAAGGTGCTACCAACTCCGATTCGATTGAAAAGCGGAAGGCTATCTAACGTTTACATCGATCTCAGATTTCCTTCTCCATCCTTGCATTTGCGGAACGCTTCTTTTATCGCTGATTTCATCGAAAGCGAAGGCATAGAATTCGATTGTGTTTACGGAGTTCCTACGGCAGGTGATTTGTATGCTTGCTTCTTATCCGCGGTCCTCTACGAGCGTGGCAAAGATGTTAGGATATCAAAAGGTAGAAAACGGCCGAAGAGCCACGGAAGACCAGAGCAACGCTTTTTTGTCGTTCCACCAAAAGGAAGGACACTCGTGGTAGATGACGTACTAACAACAGGGTTCTCAATACTTGAAGAGCTTCATTATAAGCTTAGACCTTTAGAAAAAGCGGGGGAGATCGAAGTGGCTGGCATCTTAGTCTGTGTTGATAGATGCGAATCCACGCCAATACCAGGTGAGGACGAAAAAGAGGTCGTTACTAAGTATAAGGAGCTTTACGAGTCGCTCACTGGAATGCCTTATGAACCAAAACTGGCTAGAGAAGTCTTCGATGATCTTAGTATCGAATTCTATGCTCTCACGGATATGCCTTCTCTGCTTTCTCGAATTAGATCAGAGGAAACGCCCTTTTAAGCGTTATCCCGATGCGAATTAATGGAAATCTCCATTGACGTTGAGAAGTTTAGGAAAATAGCGACGCTCATAGCTTTTATATTTGGCTTTGCCCTCGCGAGCTTTCTCCGCCCAACTGGAGCTTACTTAAGCGCGAGAGATGCAGCAAATGCCGCGATAAATTACTTGAACAACTATTACCTTCGCGGTCAAAAGGCGAGCTTGTTAAACTACAGCGATACAGGTAGTGGAGTTTACGAGATCGTGCTGAAGATCGGAGATAGGACTTACACCTCTTATGTCACAAAGGATGGCAAGCTTTTGTTTCCAAGCGCGATAGATCTGACAAATATTCCAAGCGAAAGGCAAAGCAGAGAAAGGGCAACGAGAAAAGCGAGTGCTAAAACATGCGAGGACTTGCCAAAGAAAAAAGAGCCAAAGCTTTTAGCTTTTGTCGTGAGCTATTGCCCATTTGGTTTGCAAATGCAGCGCGTGTTTGCAAAAGTGGTTAGCGATTTGCCAGAAGCGATGAAGTACCTTGAGATCCGCTACATGGGATGGATAGATAACAACACAATTAAATCGATGCACGGTCAAAGGGAAGCACAAGAGAACTTGCGACAGATCTGCATTCGAGAAGAGCAGAGCGAGAAGTATTGGGATTATCTCTCCTGTTTCATAAAATCCGCGAACTCAAGCTCTTGTCTTGAGCAGGCTGGCATTGATATAGAAAAACTCGAAGCATGCATGCAAGATAGCAAGCGCGGGTTAGCTTATGCAAGCGAGGACTTCGAGCTTCAGAGGAAATATCGCGTTACTGGCTCGCCAACGCTCATATTAAACGACGAAAGGGTTAACGAGTTCAACTTCGGTGGAAGGAGCGCTGAAGCGATTAAAACGATCTTGTGCTGTGGCTTTGAGTCAAAGCCTGAGTGGTGCAATGTTAACCTGACAACCCAGCAAGCGGCTCGCGGATTTTCGCAAACTTATGCTGGCTCTTCAAGCAGCAGAGGAAGGTGTTGATTTTTCTTTTTTAACGTTCTTTTTGGCAGAGCTAGTTGTGAAATCGATATGAAAACAGCTCGTTAAAATTTGAGATATTTTTCATCGAAAAGGAGAAGAATTATGACAAAAGAAATAGCCTTGGTTTATACAACGGTTTCAAGCAAGAGATTTGGGAGGAAGTTGGCAGACGAACTGATAAAAAGAAAACTCGCTGCGTGCGTGAACATTTTCGCGATAAACAGCGTGTATAGGTGGAAAGGCAAAATTGAGAGAGCAAAGGAGTATGCACTCTTGATAAAGACAGCGAAAAGAAGAGCAAAAGATGTGGCGAAGTTTTTGAGAGAAAATCATGAGTATGAGCTTCCTTGCATAATAAGCTTGCACGCCAAGGCTAGCGAGGACTTCGCTAGTTGGGTAGAGAGCGAATGCAATGTGGCAAAGAATAGACAAAAATGGAGTTAAGGCTCCGATAAAGAAACCTTGAAGCGCTGTTTTTCATTCCCGGTTCAACTCAATTGACGTTAATAGATTTGAAGACAAGAAATGACATGAAAGAGGCGATGTTTTACGAGAAGTTAGAAGGAAAAAAAGTCCGATGTAAGCTTTGCCCAAGGAATTGTGTTATCGCGAATGGAAAGCGCGGTTATTGTGGCGTTCGCGAGAATAAGAACGGAAAGCTTTACTCCCTTGTCTTCGCAAAGCCGTGTAGCATGGCAATCGACCCGATTGAAAAAAAGCCTTTTTATCATTACATGCCTGGTAGAAGGGCTTTCTCCATCGCTACCGTTGGCTGCAATTTGGCTTGCAAGCATTGTCAGAACTGGGAGATATCACAAACCCCAAAGCTTACTGGCGAAATATTTGGCGAAACCGTTAGCGTGAAAAGGCTCGTAGAGCTCATAAGGGAGAGTGGAGTTAAGCTAGTGTCTTGGACTTATACAGAGCCCACCGTGTTCTTCGAGTATTTCTATGAGGTCGCGAAGCTAACTAAGGGCGAGCTTCGACATAACTGGGTTACAAACGGATTTACAAGCGAGGAAGTGGCGAAAGTAGTTGCTCGCTACATAGAAGCGGCGAACGTCGATTATAAGGGCGATGACAAATTCTATCGCGAGGTTTGTAATGCATGGCTCGAGCCAGTGAGAAAGACCATGCTGATCTATAAAAAAGCTGGGGTTTGGATAGAAGTAACAAATCTCGTGATACCTGGGTATAATGATAGTGCAGAGATAACGAGGGAAATGGCGGAGTGGATAGCCCGAAATCTCGACGAGGATACACCACTGCACGTGACAGCGTATTACCCAGCGTTTAGAATGGGTGTTCCACCAACAAGGGTTGAAACCCTTGAGAAAGTGGCAAAGGTTGCTAGTGAGTACTTGAACTTCGTTTACATAGGAAACGTGCCGCATGAAAAGGAAAACACGTTTTGTCCTGATTGTGGCGAGCTGTTGATAAAGCGTCGTGGCTTCTTCGTCGAAAAGATAAACCTGCAGAAGTGCGATAGCGATTATTGCTGTCCGAAATGCGGAAGGAAAATACCTATCATAATGGAGTGAATCGGAATAGGAGCTGTGAGATGAAAGATTTAGCTTCGCAGTTCTTCTAGTTCTAACCTCTCAATCAACTTCGCATAACCTCTTGGCATCAACCCAAGACTTTCAATTTCGTCTATAACTCCAGCTAAAAGGTCTTCAACGTATCTTCTAGTTGGGTGGAGCAGCACACCCGTGCAAACTTGAATTTTATCTACACCTGCTTCAAAGTACTCAACTGCGTGTTTTGGATTAGCTATGCCGCCACACCCCTCTACGATTATTTCATCTCTACCTTCGCTTTTCAATTGTTTTACAACCGTTTTGCACGTTGCTAGAGAAAATGGACGTAGAAAGGTGCCGCTTATCCCACCTGATATCGCTTTGCTCTCATGCTCTACAATTGCTGGTAGCGTGTTCGTCGCTATGATTGAGTACGGATCGTAATGTAATATGGTGTTCAACATCTCTGAAAAAATTTCTCTAGTTAGCGGTTTGATTTCGAGAACTCTTTTTGGGAATTGTGACGTAACTTTGGTTGCATGGGGCGGTACTTTGACGCTGTAGTTTCGCCTTCCTAATACCTCGTCCGCTACTTCAAGCGCGCATTCAAGAGCTCCTAAGTCCTCGCACAGCATTTCGCCATCGCGCTTTACGGTTGGGCAGGACACATCAAGCTCAACGTGATGAATCACACCTTCGTTTATTAAGTCACGTGGCTGTTCCAGAAGAAGTTCAAAGTAAAGAGAAATGTCGTTGTTTATCTCATCAAGAGCATATCCATTTACGTCATTGCAAACCGGAGCATAGGCAACGCTTATTATCAGTTCGCTTTCTGGAAATCGTTTGCGCAACTCTCTTGCTTCTTTGCATGCGCTTTCAATGCCCTCGTTGCTCAATCCCCACTTGTTGAAGTAGCAGTTTTCCAGGGGAAGTGCTATTTCCTCTCCCTCTCTTTGGGTCAGAGTATAGCTTCCTAAGACCAAGCTTCTTTGCCACGGCGGTAAAAGAAGCATAGCTCTTTTTTCGCCAAGCACCTTTGCAACTCCGGCGGCAAGAGTCAATAGCATTCGGTTTTGATTATTTCTGTTTTTCTTAAAAAGCTAGTCCAATCCCCATCTCTCTTTTCTTATGCGCAGGTATTCATCGAAGCTTATCGCTTGTTTTTTCCTCACTTCTTCTCGAACATCTGTGATTTTATCCCTGTAGTCTTTTCCTACCATTATCGACATAGCGTTTGCGCTTGCACCACTTCCATAGCTCACCATGACGATACGCTCGTTTCTCAAATCCTTGTTGCACATGGCATTTGCTGCGCATATCGGAGTAGAGGCCGAGTAAGGATTCCCTTCTCTTTCTAATCCCTCCAAGCTTGGCCTTAGCTTGCTATCGTACTCGCGTTGAAATCCTGGATCTTTTCTCACCCTCTTTAAATGAGTTCTCAACTCGTTCCACAAATCCGCTATCCTTCTTTGATTCTTCGAAACTATACGCTGCCAAGCTTCTATCTTATCCTCGTCATCTCTCTCAAATGCTTCTAATATCTCGTCACAGAAATTCTCGACTTCACGCTCAGATGAATCAAGGATCGACGCTAGCTCACTGTCTTCTGTTCTCTCTATCCCGTATAAAAGCGCGAAGGCGCATTTCGGTGTGTAATGCGTTCCAGATCTGTGAAGTGCTAAAACTCCGTTCCCTACGAAATTCAACAAGCTCGGTATGTCATGCTCTTCCTTGAACCTTTCTACAGCCCTGTGAATTGCTAAGTTGTAAGAAAGTAAACTTAGTTGCCCATCGAATATGGGAAGTCCTTGGTTATCTCTAAACCAATCAGGAACGAAGTTAGTATATCCGACATTTGGTTTATCAAGTGTGGCAATTAGCTCATCTTCATCTCCAATACCAAGGAGCCAAGCTGTCGCACCACCACCACCCGTCTCTTCTCCGACACCACGAGGATAACGTGATATATCAGACGCTATTATTAAAGCGTCGTGCTCCTTCCCCCTTCTTTTTGCTAATTCGCACCTCCCAAACGCTTTCGTTAGCTCTATAGGAAACGGAGAACATGTGGCCATTGTTGTTGTGGAAGCTGCTTTTCTCAAATCGATTCCATCTCTTCTAGTTCGTCCTATGAGCTCCCAGGCTCTATTCTGTCCCCATCTGGCTTCTTCTGTAACGAACGTTATGGATTTTACTTTTCCTTCATCAAGCACATCAAGCTCTTCTTTTAATTTCCTTACGCATTCGGCCGCTAACGTAACTGTTGTTTGGTTTTCTGCTGGAACCGATACCCCCTCTATTCCTAGGCCTTTTCTGAGTTTATCAACATTTAAACCCCTTCCTTCTGCAAACTCGTCTACAGGAACGTAATACCTAAGGAGCTCTACTGCTATTCCTTTAACGCCAACCGTTTTGGGCATGCCAAGGCTTTTCATTACGCCTTCTATAAAAGTGATAAAACCGGTTTCGACACATGCGCAAAGAAGTTCGATTTCGACAAAAAACAAAAGGAAAGGAAAAAGCCGAAATATAAAGTTTTCGTTAGAGGGCTTAGAGGTAAAAAATTATGCCTCCGTCTTCAATGGTTCTACATCCTTGATCTCTTCTTCTGTCTTTCTTCGCTTCACAGCCCTGTCAAACACTATCCAATTCTTGTACCATTCCTCGTTTTCCTTCTTTAGCAAATCCAAAATCCACCTCGTTAATTCCTTTGCTGTCACCTTTTCTCTTTTCAGCACTTCACCTTCTATTATCTTCGCTATCTTCTTTGCTGTTTCGTAATCCGCTCCTGCCTTTAGACAGCTCACTACAATTTTCTCTGGTATGAATTGCTCTTCTCTACCATCACGTTTGATTACCACGGGCATGAAAGATTAAAGTGGAAAATCTAAAAGATTTGCCCTTCCTCTTTTTCGTCTTTTAAATCAGTTTGTGCTAAAGTTTCGCTTTCACTAAGTGTGTCGCAATCTATCCTCGAAATGATTTGCTTCGCTCTCTCTACATTAGGCTTCTCCTCGCTTAACAAGATATCCACATCCCCAACGCTTTGCGATTTCAGAACGGTCACATCGTTTCCTAGCATTTCTTCTATCAATTTTCCAAGAAATTCGCCTTCACAAAATATAGTAACTTCATCTGCTATTCTACTTGCCTCTTTCGCGCACTCAACAACTTCTCGCGCATATGAAGCGAGGTATTGTTTTGTTTTTTCTATACCTCTTCTCACAAGTCTCTCGTCTCCTTTTCTTACTCCCAGAGATATCATACCAATTCCTTTTTTCATCTCTTCTGTTGGATAGAAGAATTGATACGCACCTCGAGTTATAACCGAGGGGAGCGGCAAACATCCTACGTATTCCGTGAACATTTGTACCTTTGCTTTTTCTGCTTCGTCTAGTAGAGTTTGGACGAATTCCTTCGAGTCTCTCATCTCTACTATTTCCCCTGCTGGAAGCACAATCAGCTTATATCCCATGATGGACCGGCCGGGATTCGAACCCGGAACCTCCGCCTCGCCAAGGCGGCGTCCTTCCGTTAGACGACCGGCCCGATAAGAAATTACATTTCACATTTTTAGCATTTCTCGCAATAAAACAAGATGGTTAAGAGGGAAGATGTTGTAAAAGCGTTGCGAAACGTTGTAGACCCGAAGTTGGTAGAGATGTAGTTTCGATGGGCATGATAAGAGAAATCAAAATAAAGGAAGGTTATGTCACAATAACTTTCGCTCCGACTTCTCCTTTTTGTCCACTTCTCACTTTCTTAGTTGAAGAGATCAAAAAATCTGTTTCTTCATTACCTGGAGTAACTAAAGTTGAGGTAAAAGTCGAGTTTTAAATTTGAGCCAAAGGAGCCAAAAGAGCAAGACGCAAAGAGGAGAAAAAAGGGAGAAGAAAAGGAAATGCAAGACCGCGAACTTGTCAAGGCCGAGAACGGGAAGAAAACACATCAGAAGAACTATGCGCAGTAAATTCGCTAGATAGATAAACGGAAGGAAAAACAGTGATATAGCCTTTTCTTTTAGTCTAGCGTTACTTGCAAAACAAAGAGCTAAGAAAGCGAGCATCATGTTCATGCCAACGCAGTTCTTGTCTATTATCAACGTTGCGCTTTCCTTTTCGTTCAATTTTAACAGAATGCTCGTGTCGAATGACTTGAAATTTGTGAAATGAAGGGCACGCAAAATGAAAGATACAGCGTTGGTAGTTATCACCTCTAATCCAGAAGTGGGAATGAGAAGCCAATAGAGGAAAAGGGGTATGGAAAATAGGTTAAGTCGGATTAGGAACTTGAGAGATTTTAACAGCCTTTTTCTTTTGGCTTCTTTTAATTTCGCCCTCATAACTAATTAAGCTTCGCAACGCGTGTTTTATGTTGATAGCCTCGCCCTTTATCAGCATTTCTTTTATCACGTCTGCCAATTCGCTTGGAACTAGTTTGTCTATCCTTGAGAAGAGATTCCTGTATTTCTTGTACGCGAAGATAGCGCTCGCTAGTGCATCGCGTTCATGCGAGTTGCTCGCTACCTCGTGAAACTTCGCGAGCAATCTGCGCTTTCTCTTTCTCGATAGATTGACTTGGGGCAATACAAGCCTTGCCCCAAACAAAGCGGCCAGCTTTCTCGCTGTCTCATTTCCCTTAGCTTTATCACACGTCACTATTACAGGCTTTCCAACTCTCATTATTTCATCGATCATCCAGCTTATTCCGCACCTCTTCTTACTCTTCAGGATTACGATTTCTCCTCTCATTGTCAAAGCGGCAATCGCAGATGTATTTCCAGAATCCACGCCAACTATGAGGCGCAAGCGATCACCGCAGCGCCTTTATCAATGCTTTCTTCCCCCATCTCCAGACAAGAACTTCACGCCCTTCTGTTATCTTATCTTTAAGCTCCTCTGGTACCTTTGCTTCAAACGTCTCATAGCTCTCGCTGTCCATGACTTGGGCGTAATCCCCGCTTATGACCAATACTTGCGCTATTCGTTTGTCTATGATCGGCACCTGAATTCTGTAATCCCCTGGCTTAACCAGGCTTCTCTTCACGTTGTCAAAAATCCCAACCGCTTCTATCCTAGCCTTAGCTTCTCCGTGCTTTCCTGGTTTTGACACAGATAAACTCGTGACAATGCATGGTTCGTCGTCAATTAGCACAAAAGTCCCTGGCTTGCAATGCTTTATCTCCTCGCTTTTAGTTTCCATTGTCATTTTTGGTTTTTTCTCCTCGTTATTTAAGTTTTCGCGACTTCTCCTTCATGAGAGAGGTAATAAAGCTCGCGAAGGATAACGCCAAAAAAGCAGAAGAGCTATTGAAACGCGATCCAGAGCTCAGCAAGCTCAGCATAACGTTGAGAAGCGCAAGCTCGCTGGGAGTTAGCGAGGTAGACGAATTCTTCTACATGCTTCTTGATGGCGATGAAACGTTAGTGAAAAGGGCATGCGAAATCTTAAGGGAAAACGAACTTTCCTTGGAGATTTCAGAGGATGAAAGAGAAAACGTAATTAAGAAGTTTGAGGAAAGCGAATCTCAAGCCATGCAAGGATTTGGCGCTATCTTCTCATAGGAAGACAGCAAAGCTCTTTACCTTTTATTTCGAATTTCACAGGCAAAAATCTCTCAACGACGTAGATATTCGTCTTCGCGTGCATGGTTAACTCGTGAAACTTAACCTCACAAGTGCTTTCGCTGTTAAGAGAAGCAATAGCCAGAAATGGTATTATTTGGTCGAGCGTGTGAAGGTCAACGCAAGCATCGCTATTGAGCAAATACTTAGCGTAACTAGTCGCGCTTTTAGCTACGTCTTCGCTTCTTTTCTCGCGAGAGCAAACAGCATCGCTTCCCAGGATCGTGTTCTTATAGTAAATCGCTATCTCTATTCCACAGCCTGGGCAGAGGGAATCAAAGTAGGCAGCGTGAACCTCAAGTTCATCTTTATATGCACCTAATTCATCGATCACAACTTTCCTCATCCTCTCGACCACGTTTTTCCCTGAGAGCAACTTTGACGCGTGAATGGTGCAAATTATCCTTTTCAACTTCCCTCGCTCTGTTAACTTAATTTCCTTCAGCTCGCTTGGCTCGTATTTAAACACGACGTGTGCCCCGCCTTTTGGATAATACCCATATCTTTTGATCTCCACGCTAGCTCTGTATCCAAACTTGGCGAGCAATGGCAACAAGACATAGCGAAGGTAGTTGACTGGCGGTGCCCATTTGCCAGCAACCGCTCCACCTCGGATAACTATCTCGCAAGGCTCTCTTGAGGAAAGCAAAGCTATCATGACTCCCTGCAAAGCCAGTGCTATTGAGCCAGCGGTTTCTATTCTTGCTTCGAGCTTCCTCGCGCTTATTTCGCCTGGATAAAAAATAACTTCCTCGCTTCCAATTCGATTTCCTATAACCTTGGCGTTGCAGAGCCTTGCAACGAGCTCGATTGCCTTAACATGCTGTGCTTTCAGCCCAGGCTTTGGGCGCTTTTTCCTTATGTTGATTATCCTCGTCGCTTTTTTCGTCAGCGCTGCCATGGCTATGCTCGTCCTTAAGATTTGCCCTCCTCCTTCCCCATAGCTTCCATCAATCGTTACGATTTCCTTCATGTTATCGTTAATTTCAATGAACACGTGTTAAATTTTCTTAACACTAAAGCTCGAGCACATCACCTTCCTTTGGAACTATGGCGTCGAGCTTGAACTCCATCTCAAGCTCTCTCGCGAAGTTTCGAAGCTTCTCTCCGTGGACGCAGACGACCAAACTCGGCTGTAGCATTGAAATCAACCTTAGAAGCTCGCTCCTTCCAGCGTGTGAGCTGAAATCAAATCTCTGTATCCTGCAATTGACCTCAAACTCTTCAGTTTCACTTCTATAAACTCCTGTCTCGAGTACTTGCCTGCCTGGTGTGTCTTCAACCTGGAATCCAACGAAAGCCAGGAGCGCGTTTCTTCTATTTCTAATTCGCTTCAGATAGTAAACAGATGGCCCGCCATTTAGCATGCCGCTGCTCGCGATTATTATGTGTGGCCGCTTCAAAATCTTCTTCCTTTGATTGGCTCGCTTGATTTTCTTAACTCGCCTGTAAATCCTCGCTAGCTCACCAGCGTTCTTAACGTATTTCCTATTCTTCTTTCTGAGCATTATCTCGCTCGCTTTTTTCGCCATGCCATCAATGGCTAAATAGTCGAGGTAGTCCTTCAAGATGAGCAACATTTCCTGCGCGCGGGCAACTGCAAAGCTCGGAATGAGAACCGTTTCGTCTTGGTTGAGCGTTAAATCTATCTCGTTCTTTAATCGCTTTTCCTCTATTTCCCTCGCTGGGTGCTCTCGATTCCAGTAGGTGCACTCCATTATCAAGACATCTACGCTTCTCCTTGGAAGCTTCGCCCCACTTACTAAACGTTGAGAGAGCAGCTTAATATCACCTGTGTAAAAAATCGTTTTTCCATGGCATTCGAGCAGAACGCAAGTTGAGCCTGGAATGTGACCAGCGTCATAAAAGCGAAGCGTGCAATCGTTGATCCTTATTTTCTGACCGTAGTCTATGACAAACGAGTTGAGAAAAAGCCTGTCTACCTCGCTTTTAGTGAACTTTTGTGGGTGTCCTCGCAATCTAGCCACTTTCATGAAGTCCAAGAGTAAAAGCTCCATCAAGTCTAGGGTTACACTAGTGGCGAAAACTCTGGGCAAAATCTTGCCCTTGAACAGCGTTGGTATTGCTCCGCTATGATCAAGATGAGCGTGCGTTGGTATAACAAAATCCGCCTTAACGAGAGGTGGGAATTTCACTGGCTCTGGTTGAAGCTTTACGCCATAGTCTAGCAAAACGCTTTTTTCGCCGTGTTTTAATAAAATCGCGCTCTTTCCAACTTCGTCACAAGCTCCGAGAAATTCCAGCTCGAGCTTCATCCTCTTTCCCCAACTTTTCTTATAGCTACTCTCGCAGCTTTATAGTTCGGCGTGAAGCACTCTGGATCAAATGCGCAGGGGAAAAGCTTGTTAACCAAAAGTTTTTCAAAGTGAAAGTGCATCGCTACAACGCGACGAGGCAGTTTATTTGTGACTTTGGCCTTTGCTAAGACCCTTGAGACTGGGCTCTTAACTTCTATCACGTCGCCATCCTTTATCCCAAGCTCACAAGCGTCCTCAACGTTTACATAGCAACAGGGCTCTCCCGCAAGCTTTGAGAGGGTTTTTGATTTACCTGTCATCTCATTAGTTAGGAATTGATACTTCGACCTGAATGTCGTGAGGAAAAACGGAAATTTTTTACTTTTCTTCACCTTGATTCCCCTGCATTTTGGCAAGGCAAATCTCGTGAACTTCCTCGCCTTTCTCGCAAATTGGTCAATGCCGCGATAGATCAAATCCACATCTATGACTTCATAATCGGGCACAACCTTTGTTATCTCTCTCGTTATCTCCTCCTCGCATTTATATGTGAAGTGCTTCTTGTAGCCCAGCAAGCTGGCGAGCTTCTTTATTATTATCCAGTCTGGCATAGAGCTGTAGAGAGGTTGGATAACTCCGCTAACCAATCTAACGCGGCGCTCCCCATTCGTTATGGTACCTCTTCTTTCAAGCAACGTAGGTGTTGGCAGAGCAATGCTTGCGAAGCTTGTCGTTAAGTTTATGTAGCTGTCGAGCTGCACCAAGAAAATTTCGCTGAGCCTCTCGTGGATTTTATCCAGACATGGCATGGATTGGGCTGGGTTAAAGCCACTTATTATCAAGGCTTTTGTGTTCGAGTCGAGCATAGCTTGTACGAGGTTTTTGCCCCTCTCCCTTGTTAGCTTAACTCTCCAAGTATTTTCTAACCTTTTCAGCAAATCCTCATCGAGACTTGGCGAGCACAGCATGTCTCCACATCCTTGGACGTTTACCTCACCCCTGCAGCTCAGGAGCTTCCCATCTTTTAGGACGAGCAAGTTGAGCAGGCAGCGAACGCTATCAACGCCGCGAACGTGTTGGGTTATCCCCATGCCATGAAGCGCCCCAAGCTTTCGAGACTTCGCTATTAGCTTCGCGGCTTTCGCTAAATCACTCTCGCTAACGCCGCAAACCCTTGCAACCCTCTTTATAGTAAATCCACGGAGATAGCTTGCTATTTCGTGAAAGTTCTCAAGGGATTCAACATAAAATGGATAAAGCTTCTCTCTTACTATGTAATTCGCTATAGCGTTTAGCACCTGTATTTGGGTTGCTGGCCTTATGACCAAGCCAACGTCTGCTATTTCTATCATCTCGTTTCTAACAACTTGAATTGAGACTATTTTACATCCCCTTTTCCTGGCCTTCAGTATCCTGTTGAAGATAACTGGATAGTTGCTCGCCGGATTTGTACCAATTATGAGCAAACAATCGCACTTTTCCACTTCCTCTATCCTGCCTTCAGCACAAGATGTGCCGTAAACTTCTTTAAGTGCTTGAAGTGTCGCAGCATGGCACAAACGGCCACAACAGCAATCTATGTTATTGCTTTTCATCACAACTCTGCAGAACTTTTGCGTGCAGTAGCAATCCTCGTTCGTCGTTTTCCCACTCGCCACAAATGCTATTTCATCGCCGTTTAGTCCGCGAATTTTCTTTGCTACATAGCGAAGTGCCTCGCTCCAACTGCTTTTTACTAACTTCTCGCCCTTTCTTATCATCGGTCTTTCAATCCTACCTTTATCATAAACCTCGTGCAGAGTTAGGCCCTTTATACAGGGTTTGCCTTGACTTACAGGATCGCTCTCATCTGGAAGCACTCGTTTTATTTTCTTCCCTTCCCTTTCAAATTTCAACCTACATGCACAACCACAATAAGCGCAAACGCTGCTTATTAACATTACCCAGTTTTCCTTTCGCCTGTTTTTATTTCTGCTTCGTTCCTCTTATTGTTAACCTAAGTGCTCTAAGAGCTATCAAGTCAACTTCGGAATTATCCCTATTTTCTCAAGTAGGAACCAAATTGTGAAGATTAGCAAAATCACCAGCAATAACAAAGTAATCAAATCGAGCTTCGAAGCGTGCAACGTGAAAATCCTATAGCAAAGGTAAATAACTAGCGCGTCTCTTAGCAAGCTTCGAAATCCCATCTAAAATTAAGGCGCGCTATTAAGATTAAAATGAAAGTCGTTTTCTCAAATGCCTGCCTCGAGTACGAATTCCCCTTTCATCCGGAATCACCTCAACGAGTAAAGTTGATAAAGCAGGCCCTTGAAGAGTTGGGCTTTAACTTCACAGAAGGAAGGAAAGCAAAAAAGAGCGAGATATTGCTAGTTCACGCAGAAGAGCACTATGAACGGGTTAAAGAAAAAACATATCTCGATCCTGACACGCCGCCCATCGACATGAAATACCCATTGATTTCCGCTGGTACAGCAATTAAGGCCGCGAAGCTAAACGGCTTCGCTTTAACTCGACCTCCTGGACACCACGCTGGTCGCAACTTTCTCGGAGGCTTCTGTTATTTCAATAACATCGCAATAGCCATAAAGGCAACGTATCCTGATAGTAAAGTTGCTGTTTTGGATTTGGACGTGCATCACGGAAATGGAACTCAGGATATTTTTCTCGGAGATAGCAAAGTTCTTTACATCTCCATACACCAATTTCCGCTTTACCCTGGAACTGGAAAGGGGAGCGTTAAGAACTGCTTGAACTTCCCGCTGCCACCTGGAACAGGAGAGAGAACTTATGTCTATACGCTGAGAAAGGCGCTTAAGCTCATCTCGAGCTTTAATCCACATGTCCTTGCCATATCCCTTGGATTCGACACCTATGAGAAAGATCCACTTGCCAACTTCAAGCTGAAGATAGAGAGCTATGCGAAGATCGCAAGGATTATAAGTGAGTTCATTAGAGAGAAAGGGCTCTTTTATTTCATAGTCTTGGAGGGCGGCTATTCAGCTGATTTAGGAAAAATAGCAAGGAGTTTCTTTTCAAACTTCTCGCCATAAATTAAAATGGAGCTTCAGAAAGATGTGCTGGAGTTTTGCAAGAGGCATAAGTTAAAGCATTGTCCTGAAACTTGGTTGCTTGACTTGGTTTCAGAGGTCGGAGAGTTGGCGAAGAGCTTGTTGAAAGCGACGAATTACGGAAAAGCGAAACTTCACATTAGTAAAGAAGTTGAGGAAGAGCTTGGCGATGTCTGCTTTTCACTTATCGCGCTTGCAAATGAGCTTGGACTTGATCTGGAAAAAGCGCTGCTGATGAAGGTTTTGAAGAAATACGAAAGAAGGATTAAGTCGCGTGGCACACCAGCATCGGGAAGATGAAGAGAAAAGTCGTTTACACGATTGGCCACAGCAACAGAAGTAAAGAAGGATTCATCAGTTTATTGCACAGGTTTGGAATCGAAGCTCTCGTTGACGTTCGGCGCTTTCCAACGAGCAAGTATGAGCATTTCAGAAAAGAAAACCTGCAAGAAATGTTGAGAAAGGAGGGAATTGACTACGTGCACATGGAAGAGCTTGGCGGGTTTAGAAATGGCGGCTACGCGGAATACACGAAAACTAAGGAGTTCAGCCAAGCGATTAAAAGGCTCGCAAGACTTGCGAGAAGAAAAACGCTCGCTCTAATGTGCTCTGAGCGCTTTTACTGGCGTTGCCATCGCAAGTTCATAGCAAGAGTTTTGAAAGCAATGGGGTTTGAAGTAATGCACATAATAGACGAAAACAGGGTTGTTAAGGAGAGGAAAAAGCTGCGAGTTGAAAGAGTTTCAAAGAAGCGGTAAATCTAACTTCTTCGTTGCAAGGCTTTCAACTCGGGTCGATTTCCCTTTAAATGAGAAGGAATTTTAACGAAATTGGTGAGAACATTAATGGAAGTTCCGCTGAAGGACATAAGCGAAATACTGGAAAAGAAGCTGGAAGGTGAAGTTAGAGTTAGGGGTTGGTTGTTGAA
>CAZYXF010000003.1:0-4306 GCA_964651025.1 uncultured archaeon | reverse complement strand
TTTAAGGAATTTCACGCTCCGTTTTTCGTGAGCGGCTCTTGTGAAGGTGGGGCTACGCTCTTTGAGCTCGACTACTTTGGAAGAAAAGCCTATCTGACGCAAAGCTGGCAGCTCTATGCGGAAGCCGGAATTGCTGCGTTGGGTAAAATCTACACAATCGCACCTTCATTTCGCGCAGAGAAATCGAGAACGCGTCGTCACCTGACCGAGTA
The DNA here is from genome assembly GCA_964651025.1 of uncultured archaeon. GTDB lineage: Archaea > Aenigmatarchaeota > Aenigmatarchaeia > GW2011-AR5 > JAHLMP01 > CAZUUD01. Next base: position 4,094 of record CAZYXF010000003.1, on the reverse strand, counting down.
CTGGCATCTAGAAGTTGAGATACCGTTTTGCGATTTCGAATGCTTGCTGAAGTTCATCGAGGATTTCATGACAGATGTTTGTCACGAGCTAAGCGAGAAGTGTAGCGAAATCTTGAAGCGATTTGGTCGCGACCCGAAGGAGCTGAAATTAAAGAAACCATTTCCTCGCGTTACTTATGATGAGGCAATCGAGATTTTGAAAAAGCTTGGCTTCAAAATAGAGTGGGGTGAAGATTTAGGTGCAGACGAGGAGAGAGCACTTTGCAACGAGATAGGAAAGCCCTTCTTTTTGATTTTCTTCCCGCGACAAGCAAAAGCTTTTTATCACAAGCCGCATCCAAAGAGAAGCGAAGTAACGTTGAGCGCGGACTTGCTCGTTCCCGGAGTTGGCGAGATAATAGGAGCAGGAGAGCGAATAAGCGATGTGGCAACGCTAATTGAGCGGATAAAGGAGTGCGGATTAAGACAAGAGGATTACGAGTGGTACATTGATTTGCGCAGGTATGGAAGCGTCGTTCACTCTGGCTTTGGTCTTGGGGTTGAGCGCTTCATAATGTGGTGCCTTAAACTCGAGCACATTCGCGATGCAATTCCATTTCCGCGTTTGGTGAGGAGAAGGGTTTATCCGTAGACTCTTAACAGTTATTCTAGGACTTTTGCTTAACTTCGTTTCTTTGCCAGCAGGCAATAATACCCGTACCTATCTACCCATAATTTATTCACACGAAATCCTGCATGAGCCAGCATTTTCCTGAGCTTCTCTTTTGTGAATTTAAAGTGGATTATGCCTTTCTCCTTTCCACCTATGGGAACGTAGTGCTCTTCGTCAGTGAACTTCACGAACTTCCTCGCGTGCCTTGGAAGCTTTCTAATGGTTATGAAAAGCATTCCGTTATCGATAAGCACACGATTCGCTTCGCGAAACAAGCGCTCTATTTCCTTTTTCCTTCCATGGTTGACGGTGCGAAACGAAATGATAGCGTTGAAGAAGTTGGATTTGAAAGGTAAGCCCTTGAATGCATCGCATCGAATTACCCTTGCTTTTACCCCGTTCTTCTTCAATAGATCTTTCGCCCGCTCAATAGCGGTTGAAGACAAATCAACTCCATAAACCTCAAATCCTCTCTTCGCCAAATAGAGCATGTGTTGCCCTTCTCCACAGCCAAGGTCAAGGATTCTTCTCGCTCTTTCTCTTTTGAAGAGCCTAGCCAACATTGGCATGTGAATCAAAGGGCTCGGCTTTAAACCAAGTTCATATGCTTTGTCCCAGAGCTTAGAACGAGACATAATTCCTTTCACAAACCTTCCAAAAATACAATGCACAAATTCGCAAAGAAAAGTGAAGATTTAAAAGCTTCTCTCGAGTAACTAATTAGTGATTATAATGGCGAGGTTGCACGTGAAGCAGAGTGTGATGGATGCTTTAAAAGCTATTGGGCTCAACTTGTACGAGCGTAAGCTTTGGGTAGCCTTGCTTAGCAAGGGCGTAGCCACTGCTGGTGAGCTCGCTGATTTGAGCAACGTACCTCGCTCCAGGTGCTATGACGTTCTCGAAAGCCTTGCTGATAAGGGCTTCGTTATAATCCAACCTTCTAAGCCAATGCGTTACGTTGCTATAAAGCCAAAGGACGCGCTTGAAAACGCGAAGAAGCGATTGCAGGAAAAGGCGCAGGAGATGATAAGAAGAATCGAAAACCTGCAGAGAAGCGAGGTTGTGAAGGAGCTTGAGCGAATTTACAAGGAAGGGATAAAGCACGTGAAGCCAGAAGACATTTCTGGAGCCTTGAGAGGTAGAGATACTTTTTACGACAGAATTGGAGAGCTTATATCAAAGGCAAAGAAAGAGGTCACGATGATAACCACAGAGCAAGGATTGAAAGAGCTTTATGAGAAATACGCTCGTGCGTTGCAAAGAGCATCGAAGGCTGGTGTTGACATAAGGATATTGGCCCCTGTTAATGAGAAAAACCTCGGCATAGCAAAAGAGCTAGCCAAGTTCGCGCGAATAAGAAGCGTTGCTCCTGGTCATCCGATAACTCGTGCGTGCGTTGTTGATGGCGAGCACTTCTTGATTGGATTAACAGATGATAGCGAAACAAAGCCTGGCGAGGAGATAGCGTTCTGGGCGAGAAGCGAGCACGTGGCAAGCGATTTCTTCGCCCCTATATTTGAAAAGCTTTGGAAAGAAGCAAAAGAGGTAAAGTGATCACAAGTAGAGCTTGAACTTGTCGTTTGCCAATTTTAGGCAGAATTCTTTTATTCCCTCTAGGTTCTTCCTCACTATTTCTTCAACTTCCCTTTTCATCTCCTCGTCAACCCCATTCGCAACTAGCTCAACGCTAACGAGCGCTGGATCATTTATCGGCCTTCCGATTTCTGAGAGCATCCAAACGTAGACTTCCTTTATCCCACTCACTTTCTCGTAAATCTGCTCCGCTATGACTTGTGAAAGCACGTTGTATATCTTGCCAACATGACTAACTGGATTCTTTCCAGCTGCTGCTTCATTGCTAACAGGCCTGCAGAGCGGTATCAAGCCGTTCACTCTATTCCCACGGCCAACTTCACCGCTATCGCTTCCTTCAGCACTTGTCCCAGTCACGGTTAAATAGCACCCTGCCTCTCCCCTTCCACGAGCGTCTAAGACGTTGAGCTTTACCTCGTTTTTAAGCTCGCATTTTTTAGCTATGAACTCCTTAATCGCTTGCAGCACTTCCTCCTTCTTCTTGAAGTAATCGCTCTCGCTCTCTATAAAGCGATCTATGAAAGCGAGGGCTATTATGAGCTCAAGGTTTTCGTGATGCCTAACACCCATCACTTTAACGTCTTCTCCAGTAAATGGAAAGCTCTGCTTGAACTCCTTTGAGTTTATGAACTTCTCAACGTCAAGCACGATTTTCTCTGTTCTTGAAAGCGGTGCATAGCCGACGCCAACGCTTGTGTCGTTTGCTGGCAGGACTTCGTTGCTCTTTCTCCTGAATATGTCCGCCAAATTCGCGGAGACTTGCTTTATCTCCACTTGATACCTAACGTGCTTTTCCGCGTCCAAAAAGCGAAGGTTATCTTTTATCCAGGACTTAGCTGTTCGTATCGCAATTTCCGCGACATCTATCTCTTCTTCTCCATATCTCGAAGTCGCTCGGTCTCCAAAGACCAAGAGAATTGGCTTTATCACTCTGCCTCCACCGAACTTTTGTCTCGCTTCCCCAGCAGCGAGGAATAGCTTGTCAATGTTGTGGTGCAAGATAACTCCACAGCGCTTTATGTATTCCTTGCTCAACGCCACGCTTATCCGCTCTGCTATTGAATCGCAAATCGTGTCTGGGTGACCTATTCCCTTTCTCTCTACAATCTCAATCGGTCGTTCTTCAATCGGCGTTAGCCTTGACTTCTCTACTACTATCATGAGAAAGCGAGCGAGAAGCTTTAAAGCGTTTTGTCCATTTCTTTACATGTTCTGATAACTGGTGGTTATAATGATAACGGGAAGTTATTTAAGAAAACTTCGAGAGAAGCTTGGCCTGTCGCAGTATGAGCTTGCGAAGCTTGTTGGCGTTACGCAAGCTCACATAGCGAAGATAGAGCGAGGTAAAGTTGATCCGAAGTTGTCTACGGTCAACAAAATCCTTAAGGTGCTAAAAAACGTTGAGAACTCGCCAAGGTGCAAGGAAATCGCAACGAGGAATTTAATATACGTCACACCAAACGACAAAGTAGCCAAAGCCGTTGAGCTCATGTTGAGACATGATATATCGCAACTGCCAGTGATGGAAAAGGGCAAACCTGTTGGAAGCCTAAAAGAATCGACGATCCTAAAGAACCTCGTTTGCGGGATAGGAGATAGAAAAGTCAAAGAAATCATGGAGGAGTGCTTCCCGATCATAGACGAGGATGAAAGCGTGGAAGTTGCAAAAATGCTCCTAAAAGTTCACCAAGCAGTTCTGGTGTCAAAAAGGGGAAAAATAACTGGAATTATAACGAAATCTGATTTGTTAAAACTCGTGACCTAACTCTTCACATGAAAACCCGTTTGAATGCGGAAAACAATCCAAGTGATGTTAAGAGCACTATGATTCCGCCAATTAATGAGCCAA
>CAZYXF010000002.1:23839-25492 GCA_964651025.1 uncultured archaeon | reverse complement strand
TCTATTTGCTCTGCAGATAGCCTCCTCTTGGATATCCACGCCATTTTATCACCGAGTTAAAGAAAGGGGAGAAGAGTCAGCAGTATTTACTTTGAAGAAAATTTTATAAAAATTTTGCGCAGAATTCTATGCAATTTCTTATAAAATTTTGCTGTATGAAAACCAACGCATTCACTCCAATTCCTTAACCCGTTTCAGCACAGCAAGCGTTAAAGTCTTTTCAACCCCTGGAACTTTTCTTATCCGCTTTACCACGAAGTCCCCAAGCTCCTCTATGTCTCTCGCAACGACTTCAAGTAAGATGTCCCATTCGCCCGTAATTATGTAAACTCGTTTCACAAACGGAAGTGAGGCGAGTTTTTTAGCAGTTGTTTCTTGCTCGACATAACCGCGTTGATAACTAACAAGCACAAATGCTTTTACGTTGAAGCCCAGCTTTTTCTCATCAATCACAGCAGTGTACCGCTTTATCACGCCTAATTTCTCTAGCTTTTTCATCCTCACGTGCACGGTCGATATGGGCATTCCCAACTTCCTCGAAATGGAACGCAAGCTAGCCCTAGCGTTTCGCTTCAGCTCCTGAAGCAACGCAAAGTCCTTTTCGTCCAATCGCTCTTTCATTGAAAAAATTTCAATTCTATGTTTAAAAACTTTTACAAATTTGCACATTTTACGGAAATTTTAAGACAAAATTTATGTTTATGAGTGATATTGTTACTACATGAGCGAGGTAAAAGAAATGCTTAAATACATGGCACATGGAAGGCGAAGGATAGCGTTAAGAGTACAAACGGTCATGCTAAAAGCGATGCAGGAGTTCATGGTGAAACGCGGATTCGTGCAGTTAACGCCGGTGATAACCTCGCCTTTCACAGACCCTCTTAGCCCAGACTCAAGCAGTTCCGTTGTCGCGATACCAACTCTTGAGTACTGCGGACAAAGGCTCATGCTAACGCAGAGCATGATACTTCACAAGCAGCTCGCGATAGCAGCTGGCTATGAGAAAGTTTTTTGCTTCTCCCCAAACGTTCGCCTCGAAATTCCAGAGCGCGGGAGAACAGGTCGACACCTCTTCGAGTTCATGCAAATGGACTTTGAAATAGCGTTCGCTAGCATGAGAGACGTGATGAAGCTAACAGAGAAACTTGTAAGCTTCGTGATAAAGGAGGTGAAAAAGCATTGCGCAGACGAGTTGAGAGCTATAGGAGCCGAGCTTGAAGTTCCGAAGAGACCGTTTAAGGTTTACACGAGCCATGAGATAGTCGAACGCTTTGGCAAATACGACGATGATGCTGCGAGCAGAGAGGAAAAAGAGCCGTTTTGGATAATCTGTCACAAACGCGGCTTTTATGACCGCGAAGATCCAGAGAGACCAGGGCATTACAGAAACTTCGACTTGATCTGGCCACTCGGATTCGGAGAAGCGTTGTCTGGAGGTGAAAGGGAATACGAATACGAGAAAATCGTCTCGAGAATAAAACGCGACGGATTGCCAAAGCACATAGACGAGAAAATTTACAGCACCTATCTCAAGCTTGCGAAAGCAAGATTGCTAAAACCAAGTGCTGGGGCTGGAATTGGCGTTGAGCGCTTCCTCCGATTTCTGGTCAGAGCAAAGCACGTTGGCGACGTGCAGCTATTTCGAAGAGTTCC
>CAZYXF010000002.1:0-23739 GCA_964651025.1 uncultured archaeon | reverse complement strand
GATTTCTGGTCAGAGCAAAGCACGTTGGCGACGTGCAGCTATTTCGAAGAGTTCCTGGAGAGAAAGTGATAGCGTGAAATCTATTCGACCTTTAAATATTTCTTGATTTTGAGCAAGGAACGCTTGACGAGCTTATCACTCCTGAACACCTCAAAGCTTATTGTGCCACTCCAGTCGAGCTTTCTCAAGAGATTACAAATTCGCTTGAACGGGATTTTCCCCTCGCCAATCGCCAAGTGTTGATCCTCTTTCATGTTGTTGTCGTGGAAGTGAAAGTGTGTGATTCTATCGTAATACCTTTCGATGAAGGCAAAGACCTCACTTCTCTTGTTGAAAACGAATGCGTGACCAATGTCAACATGCAAACCTATATCTGGCAGCTCTTGCGCGAGTCTCTCCAACCACCTTAGCTTGTGAAAGGATTCTCTTTCTCCGCAGTTCTCTATGTGAATTTTCATTTTCGCCTTTCTCGCTCTTGAGAGAATAGCTCTTAAGCTCTCGATAAGGTTGGTGAATAAAACTTCTCTTCTTTCTTGAGAGTTAAATATGTCAAAGCATCTCGTGTGCAAACCAAATGCTCTTGCGCCGAGCTTTTTGGAGATTGTTAGCATCTCCATAACCACCTTTAACCAGGCTTTTCTAACTGGCTCGAAATCTGTAGCAAGGTCTAGCCACCATGGAGCATGGGTTATGACGAAAAGTTCGCGAGTTTCGATGTAGTCCTTTACACGGCTCGCTTCACTTCTTATTTCTCTCCACATCAGAGGCGGCTCAAACGGAATTTCAACGAAGTCAAAGCCGAGCTTTTTCGCCCTTTCGATTTCCGCGTAAATTGAGCGGGATGGATTAAGCAACAAACCGAACTTTACCGCGCTTTTCATGCTCTCACCCACCCATCCAATAAATCTCAACGCTCTCAACTATTTTACCCCTTTCATACAACTTCCCAAGCATAGCTTCTAATTCCTTCAAGTTCTCGTACCATCGCTCCATTTGCTCATAGCTCAAACTGCTCTTTCCCTCGTTGAACCTCGCGACCTCTTCATTGTAAAGCCTTGTGCTCGTGCTATAAAGCTCGCTACATTTCTGATAAAACTCGTAGTATTCGTAAGAGAACAAATCGCTGAAGTTGACAAGCGTTAGCTCAACCTTCCAAAGCTCGGATGGAGAAATTCCAGTGCAGTTAATGATCTCGTTTCTCACGTTCTTGGCTGGAATTAAACCGTACGGCTTTCCAACTTCAACATAAGCTATCTTATCCTCGCCAGTCCCGTTCTCGTTCCCCGTCACATCAACGTAAACGAGTTCGCCTGTATTAAGACGAAAGGCGTTTAGCGCATGGCCACTATCGTTTGCGAAATTAACTTCAACAAAAGCGCAGTTAAAGCCGTGAAGTAAAGCGCGCTTGCAAAGTTCAAGGGCAAAGCCAGAGCAATCGAACTCGCCTTTCTTGTAGGTTAGGTTATTGGTGTCGTCGCGCTCCAAAAAGATTTTCAGCTCTTTCCAACTCGGCCTTTTGAGGGTTTTATTCTTCATATGAGAGAGAAGCATGTTGTAGAGCAGCCTTATCTTTGAGTTGGATTCCTCTAACCTAGTTAAGTTCTCTTTCATCTCGTGAAGGGAATTATTGAGGATTTCTATTAACCGTGTCTTTTCTTCGTTCTGGAAAAGGAGATAGAAGTTGAGAAGAGCGGAAAAGAAAAGCAAGAGGATCAAGCAAATTCTTGCCTTCATGCCCCCAGCGGGATTTGAACCCGCACCTCTGGCTCGAGAGGCCAGCATCCTTGCCTGGTTAGACGATGGGGGCATGAAAGAAATGCCGCGAGATTTTAAGTTTTTCCTTCTGAACGCTTTTTAAAAGGAGGAAAGAAGCAATAATAAGGTGTTCCTATGGCCAAGAAGAAAAAGAAGGTTGAGTTGCTGGTTTTAAAGAGCAAAGTTAAGGAGTACGCGAGAAAAGTCTGGAAGGAAGCTAGATTTCCCGACGATGCTGTAGAAGCTCTTGACAAGCGGGTTCGCGAGCTAATAGAGCGCGCGGTTAAAGCTGCGAAGGCTTATGGAAAGAAGACAGTTCGCGGAAACGCACTTTAGCTCGTTAGCTTTTTATTTTCCCTTTTCTTTCCCTTCTCATGGCGGAGAAGCGTAGATATTTACCAATGAGCACCGCCGGGCTGCTTCGTTACTTCGAAGAAGAGGTTGGGGTTAAGCTCAAGCCAGAACACGTAATTGCTTTAACAGTTTTCTTCATCCTGCTCGTAGCCTTTGCAAGACTAGCGTTGTAAACATGCTCGTAAAGCACGTAATGAGGAAACCTGTTACTTGTTCCCCGGACATAAGCGTGAAAGACGCTGTAAAGCTCATGCTTGAATACGGAATAGGAAGCGTTATCGTAGTCGACGCTCACGGAAAGATAGTTGGTATTCTCACAGAGCGTGATGTGATGCGCTTTGTCGCGTACAAAGGCGGAGATCCTTCGTTAACGCATGTGCGCGAGCTCATGACGAAAAGAGTGATAGTGATAAACGAAAATGCTAGGTTAAAAGATGCTGCTAAGCTCATGATAAAGCACAACATCAAAAAACTGCCAGTTGTGAATGACAAGGGAAAATTGGTTGGTATAATAACGACGACCGATCTGGTTCTTGCTGGTTACAGTGTGAACAACGAGATAAAGAACCTCATGCTTCCAAGACCAGAAGACATGTTTGAGCTATCATTCGAATGGCTGTAACCGAAAAACAAAAAGAATAAAAATCGCATCAGAAGCATGAAAACATGAAAAGAGGAGAGGACTTTTTTCTTGGGACGCGAGAAATAATCAAAGCCATGAGAGCTGGAAAGGTGAAGCGAGTTGTGATAGCGGAGAACGCTCCCGATTGGATAAAAGAGGAGCTGAAAAAAGTTGCGAAGGAGACTGGCGTGAAGATAGAGAAATTCAAGGGAAATGAGCTTAGACTAGGAATAAAAATAGGCAGGCCATTTCCAGTGGCTTGCGTTGGGTTCAAGGAGTGAAAAAATGAAGGTCGTGCTTGATCAACGAGCCATAAAGAACATTGCTGTTTTCCAGAACGTCACAGGTGTTCACGTGCTTGATTGCCTAGAAGGGGATAACGTGATCTACTTCATAGTTGCCAATGGTCAAAAGAAAGAAGCGAACGATAAACTTAAGTTGCGCTTGCTCGAGCGCATGCTGAAAAAACGAGTGAAAATTCTCGAGTACTTCGATGATCCAATTCGCTTTTTGCAAGAAGTCATACCCCAAGCGCAAAGCATTAGGATAGACGAGCGCGTGGCGAAAGTTCGCGTTCCAAAGTTTGAGAAGCCGAGGATAATCGGAAGGGAGCAGAAGAACTTAAAGCTCATAAGGCTCATGATGAAGCGCTTGTTCGAGCTGAAGGACGTTAAAATCATTTAAGTCTAGCTTCTATTTCTCTTCCATGCCAGGGGAATTTGCAGCGAGAAAGCTGAAGCAAAGGAGGAAGAAGTTCAGGTGGAAGGATATAAAGTACAAGACTAGAATGCTCCGCCTTCGAGAGAAGAGCCCATTTGAAGGAGCGCCCCAAGCTCGAGGAATTGTGCTAGAAAAGCGCGTCATAGAGCAGAAGCAGCCATATTCAGGTTTGATAAAAGTAGTAAGGGTGAAGCTGATAAAGAACGGGCGTGAGGTAACCGCGTTTGTTCCATATAGCGGTGGTATAAAGTTCATAGAGGAGCACGACGAGGTACTACTCGAGGGTTTAGGCGGCTCTCAAGGTGGAGCTGTTGGAAGCATGCATGGCGTTAAATATCGCGTTTTCGCCGTTAATGGTGTTCCCCTTTACTTGCTCGTTCAAGGAAAGAGGCAAAAGCCGATGAGATAGCATTTTTAAGCGTTAGCTCAAACTTACTAATCATAGTCTTATGGCCTTGATAAGGAAGCGTGAGCTGAAAGCGATGAGCAACGAGGAGCTGAAAAAACGACTTTCTGAACTTAGATTGGAACTAGCAAAAGAAAAAGCAGCTGCATATAGCGGAGTCGCGAAGAACCCAGGTAGGATTCGCGAGATCAGAAAGACAATTGCGAGGATTTTGACATTGCTAAGACAAAGGGGTGTGAGATAGAACATGCAAGCAGTTTGTCCGAAGTGCGGCTTGCCAAAGGAGCTTTGCATTTGCGAGAAAATAGCAAAGGAGGAACAGCGAATTCGAGTGTTTACTCGAGTTAAGAGGTTTGGAAAGGTAACCACAGTGATTCAGGGCATCGATCCAAAAGCCATAGATGTTAAATCCTTGCTCAAATCGCTAAAGCGAAAACTAGCTTGTGGCGGGACATTTAAGAACAACGAGATAGAGCTTCAAGGCGATCACAGAAGGCGAATTAAGCAAGTGCTGGCAGAGCACGGGTTTAAAGAGGAGATAATTGAGGTGTTGTGAGAAAGCGTTGATCAACTTAGAAAAATTTGCTTGAACCCAAGATAGACATGCCGCGGACTTGGCGCAACATACTAAGACACGAGTTCATAGGGCTGCGATGTGAAGTCGTAGACTCGAAAAACAAGTGTCAAGTTGGGATAAAAGGCGTTGTCATAGACGAGACGAGAAACACGATAGTGATAAGGACAAAACGAGGGGATAAGAGAATAGAGAAGCGAGGTCGTGTTTTTCGTTTCTGGCTCGATGATGGAAGCGTCGTTGATGTAAACGGCGATTCCATAGTTGCAAGGCCAGAAGATAGGATAAAGAAGAAGTTCAGAAAGTGGTAAAGATTTGGCGATACAAAACTTTTGGTTACTCAACTTGACAAAACAATTTAAACTTCTCATCTTACTTTACGAATGCCGTTGAGGAGCAGAGACATAGGAATCGAGGCCACACCGCCGGAGAGAGAGTGTAACGACAAGAATTGTCCTTGGCACGGCACGCTTCGCGTTCGCGGTAGGATTTTCGAGGGAACTGTCATAAAGACAAAGGAGAAGTGCGCGACTGTCGAGTGGCGTTACGTTCACTACGTTCCAAAATACGAGCGTTATGAAAGGAGGAAAACCCGCGTTTACGCTCATGTTCCGCCATGCATCGACGTCAAAGTTGGCGATGTTGTAAAAATCGCAGAATGCAGACCAATAAGCAAGACGAAGAAATTCGTTGTGATCGAAGTTTTGAAGCGGGCGTGATACCATGCGAGGCGTCTCGGCGAGCATTACAAAAGCCATTCAACTCGGCACAAGGCTAAAATGCATTGATAACTCTGGTGTTAAGGAGCTCGAAGTTATAGCCGTTCGCGGTTATAAGGGTGTGCGACGTCGCTTGCCAAAGGCTGGCGTTGCAGACGTTGTGGTTTGTCGCGTTGTGAAAGGCGCAGAAAAGTGGCGAAAAAAAGTTGTGCACGCTGTTATAGTAAGGCAGAAGAAAGAATATAGACGCATAACTGGGGAGCGAGTTAAGTTCGAAGATAACGCTGCGATTTTAGTTAACGAAAAGACGTTTGAACCGATCGGAACAGAGATTCGCGGAGCTATAGCTCGCGAAGTCGTTGAGCGCTTTCCTTCTATTGGAAAAATAGCTTCAATTGTGGTGTGAAAAATGGAGATAAGAGAGTTGCAAAATGAAATAAAGAAAATAGCGGATAAGCTTAAGAGTTTCAACAACCAAGCGTTTGGCAAAAAGGGCGTTTTTCTCCACTTAGTAGAAGAGGTCGGAGAGATAGCTCGAAACTTATTCGATGAGATAAGTGGAAGAGCGAAGTTCGAAAAAGAGAAACTCGGAGATGAGATAGCAGATGCGATCGCGATGCTTTTCCATCTTGCGTTGCTTTATGACATAGACCTTGAAAGCCAAATTGAGAAGAAGGTGAAAGAACTTAAGCTTAGATTTGGTGTTGAAGCATGAAGCGAAAATTTTCAACCGCATGGAAGGCGAGCAAACAGCCGAGAAAGCAACGTAAGTATCGCTACAACGCCCCATTGCACATTCGTCATCACTTTCTAAGCGCGCACTTGAGCAAGGAGCTTCGTGAGAAATTGGGCTTTCGTTCGATTCCTGTTAGAAAGGGGGATAAGGTTCGAGTGATGAGGGGCGAATATAAAGGCGTGAAGGGAACCGTGATAAAAGTCGATATGAAGAAGTTGAAGATTTACATCGATTCTGTTAAGCGAAAGAAAGTGAGTGGGCAAGAGGTTCACGTCCCGATAGACCCAAGTAAAGTTGAGATAATAGAGCTGGCGAAGGATAAGGTGAGGGAAAAGATAATAAAGCGAAGGAGTAAGAAAGAAAAGGAAAAAGTTGCCAAGAAATAGAAGGAATTAAAAGCTCTTTCGTTTTCTTCTTCATGAAGATAGCAATTTGTGGTAGCAGGAGTTTTATCAAAGAGATGAAAGAAATAGCGAGCTTGCTTTCAAAACTTGGCCATGAAGTTGTCCTGCCTCCTTCTGCGAGAAAGGAGAAATGCCCAAGAATGGACGAGGATTTCAACAAGTTCCTAAAACTGAAGCAAGAATACGCAAGAGAGCACTTCGACGCGATAAAAGAGTGCGATGCTATTCTAGTTTGCAATTTTGACAAACACGGAATTAAAAATTACGTGGGAGGAAATACACTAGTTGAAGCAATTTTCGCGTGGTATCACGGAAAGCGAATCTTCTTCCTTCACGACTTGCCGAAGGAGTTGCCATATTACGAGGAGCTCGTCATGATAGAGCCAATTATAATTGGAGGTAAAGAGAAGTTAACAAAATTCTTCTCGGAATTAAAGGCAGGGGAAATTAAGAAGTAATGAGCGTGATAGAAAAGAAGCTATGGCCAGAGTTTTTTGAGGATTATGCGAGCGGCAAGCGTCGCTTCGAGGTAAGGATTGCGGACTTCGAACTGAAAGAAGGCGATGTCATAGTTTTTCGTGAGTGGGACCCAAGAACAAGAAAGTACACGGGAAGGAGCTTCAAAGCACTTGTTACAAGGGTTGAAAAGCAGAACTCGCCAACGAGGTTTTGGAGCGTTGAGGAGTTGGAAAAACACGGCATTTACGTCTTCAGCTTGGAGGTAATAGAAAAAAGCCAAAGAAAGCAGCGAAGCGACGAACAAAGAATTTAAGCGCATGAGCTTGAAGAAAAAGATGGCGATATTGAAGCGACTCGCAGCCCCAAGATGGTGGCGCATACCGAGAAAAGTGGCGAAGTTCATAGTAGCCCCAAGGCCAGGGCCGCATAGTAAAGAGGAGTGCTTACCCCTCGCTGTTCTAATCCGGGACTACTTAAGGCTCGCTGAAAACCTAAAGGAAGCAAAGCGCATAATAAAATCGCGCTTCGTTAAAGTCAACGGCGTTGTTAGAACAGACCACAAGTTTCCAGTTGGTTTGATGGATGTGATAGAAATCGGTAATCCCGGAGAAGAAGGTTACATAGCACTTCGCTGCGTTCCAAGCAAACACGGGTTTGAATTCAAGGAAGTAAAGGATGTGGACAAACGATTGATAAGAATAGACGACAAGCGATACGTGAGAAAGGGAAAGGTCCAGCTCAACTTTCACAACGGCGAGAACATGCTAATCGAACCAGAAGAACAAGGAAAATACGCTACTGGCGATGTGCTCTTGATAGAGACGAAGACAAAACGAGTTTTACAACACCTAAAACTCAAGCCAGGCGCGCTAGCGCTTGTAGTTAAGGGAGCGAATCGCGGTAAGCTCGCGAAAGTAGTTAACGTAGAAAAAACGAAAACTATGAAGGGCACGCTTGTTGAGGTTGAGATTGAAGGAAGGAAGATAAAACTTCCAAAGAAGTACGTTTTCGTTGTTGGCGAAGCAAAGCCGGTGATAGAGATATGAGTGGTGGTTGGAGAGGCAACGCGAAAAAGAGCGAGGAAAAGCGGAGGAAAAAGGACAAACGTCTAAATCCCATGCGGGAGATAAGGATAGAAAAGATAACGCTCAATATCGGCTGTGGCTCCACAAAAGATCCAAAGCAAGCGAAGCTGCTTCTCGAACAGATAACAGGACAAAAAGCAGTTATAACGCGAACCCATAAACGCACAACCTTTGGCATGTCAAAGGGCCGTGAAATAGGAGCAAAGGTAACGATAAGGAGGAACTGCGAAGCGTTGCTAAGACGCCTGCTTGAAGCAGTTGATAACAAACTAAAAGCTTCCCAGTTCGATGAGCACGGCAACTTCGCCTTTGGCATACCGGAGTACATTTTAATACCTGGGATGAAATACAACCCAGACATAGAGCTCTTTGGTCTCGACGTTTGCGTCACCTTAGAGAGACCTGGTTATCGAGTGAAGCGAAGGAGTAAGCGAAAAACGAGTGTAGGCAAAAGGCACTTGATAACAAAAGAGGAAGCCATAGAGTGGGTCAAGAAAAAGTTTAACGTTCAGATAATTGAAAATTAGTGGGAAGATGGCGAAGGGAAAGATAAAAAGGAAATATGGAAAAGGCGCTCACCCCTGTGAGCGCTGTGGTAGCTATCGCGGTGTTATAAGGAAGTATGGTTTAAACATATGTCGCAAGTGCTTTCGCGAGATAGCTGAAAAATTAGGTTTCAAGAAGTACGGTGGTTAGCATGTCGCGCGATCTGCTTGAGGAAGCTCTGACGAAAATAAGAAATGCGGAAAACGCAGGTCATAAGAAATGCGTCGTCCTTGCGAACAAGCTTTTGAAGCGAGTTCTTGAGATAATGCGAGACCATGGCTATATTGGCGAGATAAAAGTAATCGAGTCGATTCCAAAGCGAATTGAAGTCGAGTTAAAAGGCAAGATAAATTACGTAAAAGCCATAAAGCCGAGATTTGCTGTTGGAAAGGACGAGTTCGAGAAGTATGAGAAGCGCTTTTTACCAGCGCACGATATCGGCATTTTAATCGTTTCCACTTCTCGCGGCGTTATGACGCATCACGAGGCAAAAAAGCTAGGAATCGGGGGAAGATTGATAGCTTATGTTTATTGAACTCTCATCCAGTTCTCGCTCACAAACACAGCAGCCACAACTGCGCAAACGGGCAGACCTTTACACTTTATGCTCGCGATTTTATTTCTTATCCGCCCGCATTTCCAGCCTCTCTCGCTTGCCATGTGAAGCAGGGATTTCTTTATAAGCTCTCTGACTTCAGTTTTACTTTCACCCCAATGCTCAACGAGTAGGCCTCTTCCATCTTTGGCTTGAATCCAACCAAGACCCGCAACAGCAAAGAAACCATTTCTTGTTTCGATTCGCTCGCTCAAAACGACGTACAGTTTGTTTCCAAACTCCTCTCGCCCGGCTTTGAACTTCTTAACGACAACTCTTGAACCAGGTGGTATAATCGAACTCAGCTTTATCAGGTTGTAGTTCGCAATACCAGCGCTCATGAGCGCGGAATCAAACGCTGCTAGCTTCGTTGGACCTTCTCCAGTTCCCCATGTGACTATTATCTTCATGCAATTTCGATGTCTGGCAAAGGTTTTTAGCTTAATGGATTAAGAAGGTATCAATTTTTGTTTATCATTTTAACGCATCTCTTGATTATCCTTCTCATTATCGGTGCAATGTAAAGGCTTTCTATTTCTTTCTTTTGGAACCACCTGACTTCCTTAGCGTCATCGCCACTTCTCAAGCTGCCGCTTACTATTTCACCTTCGAACACGTTAAGGACGAATCCGAACTCGCGATCAAGCCACTTTCCAAGATAGCGCTTTACTTCTATCTCATATCCCGTTTCCTCCTTAACCTCTCTTTTGACAGCCTCTTCAAAACTTTCACCTTCTTCTACCCTCCCTCCAGGCAAATGCCAAGAATCCCTAAACGGCTCATTCTTGCGTTTGACAAGCAGAATTTTGTCATCCTCATGGAGAAAGCACAAGACAGCTTCAATCATAATTTCAATTTTCAAAACCCTTATTCAACCCTCCTTTTTCTCCGCTTCTTTCTTCTCTTCCCCTTCTTTTTTCCCGAGCAACTCCTCCAAACTCTTCGGCCCTCTTTTGATCACCTTGCAATTTATCTGCACTATATCGCTTGCTATAACGTTGCCCCGAAAGGTCTTCCTGACCCGCAACCCCTTTATTTTCTTCAACTTCTTCCTTATCCTCTTTTTTTCATGGAAATCGGGAAATGATTTTTTCGAAACCAGCAAGCGCTTCCTTCCCGTGCCAGGAAGAGTTCTTAGCATGGGAAAGCCGTCTTTATCCGTCCCTCCTGTCACTTCCAGCTCATAGCCTGGTAAGCCGATCAAATCTCCAGCGAAGCGAAAGCCTATTGGCTTGCCTATGAGGAAGGCGCACTCCTCCTGTGGTTTTTCCAACTGATAACTCTTTGGCCCGTCACTTATGACGAACTTGAAATTGGGCATGCAATTAATCGCATACCGAAGCTTTAAAAATTAGCAAAACACGAAAAGATCAAAACTACAAGTTACTCCTTTTTCGCCTTTTCGTGAATCCTAACAGCAGTAGAGGGAATGGTTATGGGTATCGGTATCGCTACGTCTAAAAGCTCAACTGTGAGCTCACCCTTCAAATCGTCGACCCTCGTTACCTTTGCCTTCTCTCCTTTGAACGGGCCTGAAATCACCTCAACTATATCACCAATCTCAATTTTCACAACTTCCTTTTCCGGTATTATAAACCGCTCTATGTCGTTAAGCGTCACCTCTTTCGCGACTATTCCACGAACGTGTCTAATTCCGCGGACTGCTTGCTCAATCGCGTCGCTATCATCAGCTTCTATGAAGATGTAACCACGTAACTGGTCGCTTTGGATTATCGCCTTTATTGGAATTTTCCTCGTCTTTACCCTTGCGATTATGGAGCTTACAACCGCCTTCTCCCTTCCGCTCGTTGTCCTTATCGCGAGTATCATTTCCCTATTTCTCCTTTTAAGTTTTTATTTCAGAATGTTGATATTCAACGAGGCAGAGGGATAGCGTGAAGTTCGAGGTTGAAGTGCCGAGCGAAGTTGAGGTCGAAATAGATGGAAAAGTAGTCAAAGTTCGCGGCCCAAGAGGAGAGTTAACGAGGGATTTCTCCTCTCCGCTTTTTGATAGAAAAGTCGAGATAAGGAAAGAGAATAGCAAAGTTGTAGTCGAGGCAAAGATAGAGCGGAAGAAAATCCTTGCCTATGCTGGAACTGTTCGCGCTTTAATCAGAAACATGATTTTAGGTGTTACCAAAGGCTTTCGCTATGTCATGCGCATTCATTTCGTTCACTTTCCTATGTTCGTCTCCGCTAAAAAAGAAGGCAATACCACGATAGTAGAGATAAAGAATTACCTTGGGAGGAAAACTCCGATAGTGGTTAAGGTCGAGGATGTTGACATAGAAGTGAAAGAAAACGAGCTTATAATTCGGGGCATAGACAAGGAAAAAGTTGGATTAGCTGCGAGCAAAATAGAGCAGGCTACTCGACCATTTCGCGAGCACGATAGGCGAGTGTTTCAAGACGGCATTTATCTGATTGAGAGAGGATTTGATAGTGATTGATATGGCGAGGAAGCGTTTTCTAAGACAGCAATTCTGGCTTAAACGGCTTGGAGAGAAGTGGCGAAGACCAAGAGGAACGCAAAGCAAGCTGAGGAAGGAAGTGGCTGGAAGGAGGCGAGTAAAAGTCGGCTATGGGACGCCAAGGGCGATAAGGGGCAAGGTGCTGGTTGGGAATGAAAGGAAGAGCGTTGTCTACGTTACCTGCATCGCAGATTTAGCTAAAGTGAACAAGGATAAGGACGTTGTGATAATAAGCTCGCGAATCGGTAAGAAAAAGTACATAGAAATATTGAAGCGCGCGAGAGAGCTTGGGATAAGGATTTACAACGTCAGAAAGTCCGTGCTAAAAGAACTCAGAGAGCTTGAGAAGAAAAAGAAGGTCGAGAAAGAGGAAGCGAAAGCAGAGAAGGAAGGCAAAAAAGAGGCGAAGGAGAAAGGCAAAATGAGAGCTAAATACGAGGATAAAAAAGGAGAAAAGAGCGGGAAAGAAAAATCGAATAAAAAGAGTGAAGGTGAGAAAAAAGGTGAGAGGAAATGAAGGAAAAGCATTTCATCCAAGATGCGAAGAAATGGTTGTTGATAGAGGAGTTCATCCGCGATTTTCTTTCTGAGGCGAAGTGTAGCAGCGTTGAAGCGCAAGAGACGCCACTTGGCACTAGAATAACGATTCGCGTTTTATACCCTGGGATAGCAATTGGAAGTGGTGGTGAGAACCTACGGATAATTCAGGAAAAGCTTGAGAAGGAATTTGGGATAAGAAACCCGCAAATAAACGTTGAAAGGGTCGAAAATCCCATGCTCGATGCAACCATAGTCGCGCAGTTGATAGCAAGCGCCATAGAGAGAGGAGCTCATTACAGAAGGGTAGCGCAGTACTATCTTCGCCGTGTCATGGAAGAAGGAGCCAGAGGTTGCGAGATCAGGATTTCCGGCAAGTTAGGAAGTGA
Organism: uncultured archaeon; assembly: GCA_964651025.1. Taxonomy (GTDB): domain Archaea; phylum Aenigmatarchaeota; class Aenigmatarchaeia; order GW2011-AR5; family JAHLMP01; genus CAZUUD01. The sequence goes on along the minus strand of CAZYXF010000002.1, from coordinate 11,367 downwards.
GCTGGCGAGAACCGAGAAATTCTACGCCGGCTACATAGCGAAGAGCGGTACGAAAGAAGGAGTCGATATAGCTTATGCTCAAGCCCAAACAAAACCCGGAACGATTGGGATAAGAGTTGCGATCATGAAAAAGTTGGCGGAAGTTGTTAAGGAGGTTGAGGAAAAGGGAGAGACAGAAGCTGAAGGAGAAAAGAAAGAGGGTGAGAAAGAGAGGTGATTAGATGAAGTTGAAGCTCCAAAAGAAGATAGCGGCTCGCGTGTTGAAATGCGGCGTTCATAGGGTTTGGATAGACCCAACGAAGCTGAAAGAGGTTAAAGAAGCCATAACAGCGAGCGACATACGAAAGCTCATAGAAAAGGGGATAATCAAGAAACTGCCGGTGAAGGGGGTTTCACGTGGTAGGAAGAGAAAGAGGATGAAGCAAAAAAAGCGCGGTCGTCGCCGCGGCCCAGGATCGAGAAAGGGGACAAGGGTGAGTAAAAAGCGCAAATGGATAAAGCAAGTCCGCGCACTCCGCAGGCTTTTGAGAGAGCTAAAGGCTAAAGGCAAGATAGACAATCGAGTTTATCGCGATCTCTACATGAAAGTGAAAGGCGGTATGTTTCGCTCAAAGGCGCACTTGAAGTTATACATAACGAAGAACAAGCTCTGGAGGGGACAAAGAGAAGAAGCGGAAGCTAAAAGCGAGAAAGCGGAGGAAAAACCAGAGGAAAAGGTTAAAGGAAAAAGCGAGGAGAAAGCCAAGACTAAAAAAGGCAAAGCAAAAAACGAAGCGAGCAACATGGGCGAAACCAAGAGCGACAGAGCGCAAAGTGATAAAAGCGGAACAAAACAGACTGATAATTCATCTTCATCAGAAACAAAAGGTGATGAGTGATGTTCAAGAAGTTGAAGAGAAGGCGGGAATTGAAGACGGACTATCATCAAAGGTTGGCGTTGCTCAAATCCGGCCTGCCAAGGCTTGTTGTCAGAAAGTCCCTTCGCTACATCTTGGCTCAAATTGTCGAATACGATCCAAAGGGTGATAAAGTCCTGTTTTCCGTGCTCTCAAAGAAACTTCGCGATTTTGGGTGGAACTTCAGCTTCGCTAACACACCAGCTGCTTATTTAACTGGACTTATAGTCGGTTACGAAGCCCTTAAGCGAGGAGTTAAAAAAGCTGTTCTTGACATTGGATTGCAAAGGTCAACGAAAGGTAATAGAATCTACGCTCTTGTTAAAGGTTGTTTAGACGCTGGCCTTGAAGTGCCATGCAGCGAAGCCGTGATACCAAGTGAGGAAAGGATAAGGGGAGAGCACATAGCCAATTTCGCGAGAATGCTCAAGGAAAATGATCCCCAGAAATTCAAAAGGCAATTTTCACGCTACTTGAAATTAAACCTCGATCCTTGCGAGCTACCAAGCGTTTTTGAATCTGTAAGGCAAAAGATAATTGCGCATTACAAAGGTGAGAAAGATGAGTAGCGAGAGCGTTAAAGAGGAAGAGAAAAAGGAAGAAAAGATACAAGCAGAAGATAACCAAATGGAAGAGGAAAAAGAAGTGGAAGAAAAGGAGAAGGATGCGGGTCAGAATAGCGAAAGCGAGCTCAGTAGTGAGGAGAAGGAGACGAAAAAGGAAGAGAAAGAGGGAGGAGAAGAGCAAGAAAAAGAGAAGGGGGAAGGAGAGGAGGAAAAGGAGGTGAAGGAAGAAGAAACAAAAGAAACAGCGGAAACAGCTGTAGCCCCAAGTTTACCCCCAGAACTCGCGAATTGGGTTCCAAAGACGAAGCTTGGGAAAATGGTGTTAAGAGGCGAGATAAAAGACATCGACGAGATTTTCGCTCGCGGACTGAAAATACGAGAGCCAGAAATAGTTGACTACTTGCTTCCCAATCTGAAGCATGAGCTCGTCCTTATAGGCGGAACGCCTGGAAAGGGAGGCGGGATAAGGAGAACGCCAACGAGAAGGACAGCGAGAATGCACCGCTCTGGAAGGAGATACAAAATAAGCGCTTTCGCGATTGTTGGCGATGAAAACGGTCATGTCGGGGTTGGAAAGGGCGAGGGGACAACGCATGCAATTGCCATAGAGAAGGCGATAAAACGGGCAAAACTCAACCTAATCCCGGTTGCTCGGGGTTGCGGGAGCTGGGAGTGTCGATGTGGCGAGCCACATTCAATACCAGCCCGAACTTCTGGGAAATGCGGTAGCGTTCGCGTCACTTTAATTCCCGCTCCTCGTGGCCTTGGGTTGTGTTGTGGAGATGAGCTGAAAAAGCTGTTGCGCTTAGCAGGAATTAAAGACATTTGGAGCAAGAGCAAAGGCAACACGAGAACAAGGATGAACTTCGTTTTGGCAGCGTTTGACGCGCTGAAAAAGCTAAATGCTATGAGGAAATAATGAACTGGGGTTTTTAAATCAACCGCGCAACTCTTTCATGCTCGCTGGAAGGGTTGTTGAGAGATTCGAGATAAACGGAAAGAAAGTCGTTATTCGTTATCCTAGATTCACTGATGTGAAAGACTTGATGGAATACTACAACTCATTGATAGAAGAGAGAGCTTTCGTAGGGATGCAAAAGAAGGTTAGCTTTGAGAAAGAGCTCGATTGGATTTGCAACATGCTAAAGAACATCGAGACTAAAAAAGCGGTCGCTTTGGTTCTGGAAGTCGATGGTAAAGTTGTGGGAATGGCAAATGTCACAAGGAACAAATACGATTCTCAACGTCACATAGGTAAGTTGGGAATAGGCATAAGAAAAGAGTTCAGGGGGATTGGCTTAGGAAAACGATTGATGAAAGCCATATTAAGGGAAGCGAAGAGAATCTTGAAACTCAAAATTGTGACGCTCGAGGTGTATTCACCAAATAAAGTGGCGATAAGACTTTACAAGAAATTCGGATTCAAGGAAGTCGGAAGGATAAAGGGCGGCGTTGACCACTATGGAAAAATTTGCGATAACATAATCATGATGAAGAGATTGGAATAAGTGAAGTTGAGAACTGTGGGCAAGATTAAAAATAAGCTTCTCAAATAAGAAACAATGAAGTTGGGGATTCCCTTCTGGCTTGGTAATTTGAGAACGCTGGATTTTATCATTAAAAGAACGAGCTGCGATTTCATTGAGTTGGACATGGAGACGATACCAAAATACGTGATAGGAAGGCTCTCTTCCAAATTGCAAGCTAAGGGAATAGAAGTCGCGTTTCACGGCTCGTGGATAGCTGCGAGCTTGCTATTTGGCCTGCAAAAGGAACTGCAAAAAAGCGCGATCAAAGTACTGAAACAGCAATTCAAACTCGCAACGAGATTGAAAGGTGCTTACTTCATCGTTCATCTAGATTCGGCGATGGAAGGCATATTTCGGTTAAAAAGGGAAAGACAAATCCTGCTGAACAGCATAATTTCGTCGATTAAAAAAGCGAAGCGAGTTAGAGGTTTAAAGAAATGCGCGACAGCCTTTTTGATTGAAAACGTCTCAAATATTTTTCTCGGAAAAAGAAGCGTGATAAAACGCGTGTTGGAGGAAACTAACTCAAAGCTTTGCATAGATATAGGTCACGCTGCCAAACACGAGTTCAGAAGAGGAAAGGGCATGGATGAAATCGTTGAAGCGGTTTACAAATGGATAAAGTACTTCAAGCACGATATCTTTGCTGCACACCTTCACAACTTCTACGTAGAAGGCAACGTGATGTACGACCACGTTATCAATGGCTTGCTCGACTTAGAGGCTGTTTGCATGGAGCTAGCTAGAACCGATTGCAAGTACGTAATGCTCGAAGTCATAAGAGACGTGAAAACAAGAAAGATTGCAAGCTTACTAAATCGATTAAAAGAAATCAAAACTAGGTTAGCCTGAATTTCGCAATTCGCTCTATCAGGTCGACGTGCGTTAGGAACAAAGTCCTGCAACAGTATCGCTTTATTCCAAGCTCGTCCAAGACTTCGCTTGGCTTTCTACCTTTTGCTACTTCCTCCTTAAACTTTTCCCATTTATCAGCTAGAACAGCACCGCAAGTGAAGCAGCGAACTGGTACAATCATTCTTTAAATTGAGTGAAAAGCGTTTAAAAATGGAAGCCCTCTTCACGAAGTTCGTGATAGCTACTTGCATAACTCTCCACCTCGCTACGTTCTTCCTAGTAGCTTCTGGTCATGACTCTGAAACCATTTTTAAGCTGCTGGCGTTTTCTCTTAACAACTTTTTCCTTTATCCACATACAATCCTGACTTCAATTTTCTTTCACCTAGAAATAGCGCATCTAATTTCAAACTGCCTTGCCATGCTCTTTTTTGGAAGCGCGCTCGAAAGCGAGATTGGGACGAAGAGAACAGCTTTACTCTTCTTTTTAGGCGGTGTGATTGCTAACTTAGCATCCGCACTTGTTTACGGCGGCGATGTTTACTTCCTTGGAGCAAGCGGTGCTATATTTGCGATACTTGGGGCTTGCATGTTGATAAAGCCCTTTCAATTCACGATTTACCCTTATCTCGTTCCACTACCACTTGGCATGCTTGCTATAATCTACGCGATTTATAACGCCTTTGGGGCCCTGCTCGGAGCAAGTGGCGTTTCATACGTTGGACACTTAGCTGGTATGTTCATAGGAACGCTTTACGGAATTGGAAAAGTCGGCGTTCAAAAGGGCCTCTTAATAATCTTGCTTCTCATGTTCATAGTGCTTCTACCAGCATTCTTGATCCTCGCGCTTTTTTAAATTTCCCCTTAAATCCTTGAATGGAACCAAAGCTCAAGGAAAAGACCTGGAACAAAGAGCACGAGAAGGAGATTCGCGAGCTCTGGGAAAAAGAAGAACTTTACAAGTTCGATTTCAAAAAAGCTCCAAAGGAGAAGATATTCACAATCGATACACCACCTCCTTATCCAAGTGGCAGGCCATGGCACATAGGAGCTGCTGCCCATTACGCCCAAATAGATATGATAGCTCGCACAGCTCGCATGCTTGGCTATGCCGTTTATTTCCCAATTGGAATTGATAGAAATGGAATTCCTGTTGAACGCTACGCGGAAAAACAACTCGGCAAGAAGATGCATGAGGTTCCAAGAGAGGAATTCATAAAGCTTTGTTCTCACGTTCTCGACGATTTGGAGCGAGAAATGATAGAGATAATGAAAACCCTTGGATTGAGTGGAGATTTCGCTAATTACTACAGAACGGATAGCGCCGAGTATCGAATGCTAACGCAGAAAACATTTGTTGAGCTGTGGAAACGCGGCTTGATTTACGAAGCAACGAGACCCAACATCTATTGTCCTGGCTGCAAGACAACGCTTGCGGAAGCCGATATAGTCTACAAGGAAAAAGAAGGAGAGTTGTATTACATAAAATTCGAGGTAAAAGAAACAGGCGAGCAAATAATCATCGCAACCACACGACCAGAGCTTTTGTGCGCTTGTCAGCTTGTTATTTTCAATCCAAAAGATGAGCGCTACAAACACCTTGAAGGAAAGCACGCTATAGTGCCAATTTACAATCGTGAAGTCGAGATAAGACCACATCCTTATGCTAAGCCAGAGTTTGGAACTGGATTGGCGATGATTTGTAGCTATGGCGATTTGGCGGATGTTCGCATATTCCGCGAGCTCAGATTGAAGGAGATAATAGCAATCGACGAGAACGCGAGAATGACAAGCGCGGCTGGGAAGTACGAAGGAATGAGCGTTAAGGAGGCGAGAAAAGCAATAGTGGAGGATTTAGAAAGACTTGGCTACTTGGTTAAAAAAGAGAAGATTAAGCATCGCGTTGCGATTTGCGAGCGTAGCAAAGATGAAGTAGAGTTCATACCGATGAAGGACTGGTATCTTAAACAGCTTTACATAGTTGATGAATTGAGGGAGCTTCAAAAGCAAATAACATTCCTTCCAGAGAGGCATAGGCAAATCTTGCTTTCATGGCTAGATGGCATAACAATAGATTGGCCCATTTCAAGGCGTCGATACTATGGAACCGAAATTCCAGTCTGGCGTTGCGCCAAATGCGGCGAGATACACGTGCCTGAGCAAATAGAGCGGTATTATCAGCCGTGGAGGGAGAAAGCCCCATTTGAAAAGTGTAAAAAATGCGGATGCACGGAGTTTATAGGCGAGGATAAAGTCTTCGATACCTGGTTCGACTCAAGCATAACACCGCTTTTCATCACCCGTTACTTAAGAGACGAGGAGTTTTTCGCAAAAACTTATCCAACCGCGCTTCGACCACAGGCAAAGGATATAGTAAGAACATGGCTTTACTACACACTGCTTCGTTGCTATCAGCTAACCTCGAAAATTCCGTGGAAATACGCGTGGATAATGGGGTATGGTGTTGATGAAAAAGGAGAGAAGATGTCAAAGTCAAAGGGAAATGTGATAGATCCAATTCCGATTTTAGAAAAGTATGGAAGTGATGCATTTCGCTTTTGGGCAGCTAGCGAAGCGATGCTGGGCAGCGATTTTCGCTGCTCCGAAAAAAGAATAGCGTCTGCCTCGAAATTCTTGACCAAACTCTGGAACATAGCGCGATTCGTTTCGCAATTTGAATACGTTGATTTAAATGAAGTTAAACTGGAACCGACCGATGAATGGATATTGAGCGAGTTCAATAAGGTGAGAGAAAGGGCAATAGAAGGTTATAAACAATTCAACTTCTTCGTACCAAGCAACGAGTTACGAAACTTCCTTTGGAACGTCTTCGCAGCTCATTACATAGAACTTGTGAAGCAGAGAGCGTATTCAAATGGCGAGAAAGCAAAAGCGGCGCATGCCACGATGCACGCTGTGCTGAAAGCGAGCCTCGAGCTCTTGGCACCAATTATACCTTTCATAACTGATTACATCTATCGCAAGCTTTACGGCGAAAGCGTTCACTCGAAATCATTTCCTTCGTCATTCCAAGTCCGCGATTTATCAGCTTATACGCAAGAGCTAATCGCGTTCAACGAGCGGGTTTGGAAAACGAAAAAGGAGCGAGGGTTAAGCCTAGCAAGCGAGATAGAGATTGAAATCCCAGAGAAGTTAAAGGTGTTCGAACCAGATTTGAAAGCGATGCACAAGATAAAGTCAGGCTAACACACTTTGCTATCATTTTAATTGAGAGCGCGAACTAAATAGCATGCGCAAGCGTGAAAGAAAAAAGAGCAAACGAGCGAAAAGTAAAAGTGAATCGCACCTGCGAAAAATAGAGCGCGACTATTTTAAGGAATTGGACTGGGAAGTTAAAGAAAACGCGAACGAGATAAAAAGCTTTGGTAATTTCTTGAGCTACTTTCTCGACAAACACCTGAAAAAGCCCGAGGTGCTAAAACAAATTTTCCCAGCAGAAGCTGTTAAGCACCACGTTTCTGGATGCATTCACATTCATAAGCTTCCTTACTCCCTTTACATACCTTACTGCGTTGGATGGAGCTTTTCAAAGCTATTGCAACTTGGGTTAAGAACCCCAACCTTGATTTCAAAACCAGCGAAGCATCTGGATACAGCTGTGGCACAACTAGTCAACTTCTTTTTCATTGTTGCGCAAGAGTGGAGTGGAGCCATGGCAACAAGCGCTTTCGATTTACATTGCGCTGCGTTTGTCGCAAAAGATAAGTTAAAAGAAAAACAGGTCAAGCAAGCCTTACAGGACATGCTATTCGAGCTGAATTATCCCTCACGAATGGGCTATCAGACGCCCTTCACGAACCTAACGATACTTCTCGATACTGTGAAGTCCTTTCTTGAAATGCCAGCAGTGGTTGGTGGGGAAATCGTCGGTAGGTTTGAAGATTACGTGGACGAGGCGATAACTGTTGTTGAGAAGCTCATAGAACTTTACAACGAAGGCGATAGAGTAGCGACTCCTTTCACATTTCCTATACCAACGCTCATGCTCACAAAGAATTTCGATTGGAACTCGAGAAGATGGGGAGAACTAACGGACATGATTTTTGAGAACCTGGCAAAGAGAGGGACGTTTTATTTATTAAACGGCTACGCTACAGACGTCGAAGCTCTCTATAGCATGTGCTGCCGCCTAGTCATAGACACTTCAAAGCTCGCGAGGAAAAGTGCACACGGAATATGGGCGATTCCAGATGCAACAGGCTCAATTGGGGTTGTGACGATAAATCTACCGAGATTGGCGTATCTTTCGAATGGAAAGTGGGAAAGATTTGAAGAGCTGCTGAAGAACGAGTTGCAGCTCGCGAGAAACGTGCTAAAGGTTATGAGGGAGAGATATGAGCGAAGTCTGAGAATCGGGTTGATGCCCATGACGAAGTTATACCTCGGTAGTTTTGGGAACCACTTCTCAACGTTTGGCTTACTTGGATTGCCAGAAGCTGCCGCAAACTTCTTAGGAACCCCCGACATGTGGGAGCGATGCAAGAACAGCGAGATAAGAAGCGCGGTTAGATGGATGAAAAAGGTCGTCGCTTTCGTTAGAAACTACGCGGAGAATTGCATGAAAGAAGACAAGATACTTTACAACGTTGAAGAAGTCCCTGGTGAATCGACGAGCTATAAGTTCGCAAGGCTTGATATGAAAAGGTTCAAGAGCGCGGTCAAGAGAAATGAGCTTTGCATGCCAAGAGAAGGAGATGTGGCTTTCTATTCGAACAGCATAATTCCATACTACGCAAACGTGTCGATTGTTGAAAGAGCTAAATGGGAAGGAGAAGTACAAACAGAGTTCACAGGCGGGGTTATGATGCACCTCTTCCTTTACGAGGAGCCAGAGCCAGGAGCTTTGAAGAGGTTGGTAAGGAAGATAGCAACGAACACGAAAGTGGTTTACTTCAGCATCACGCCAACAATTTCGCAATGCAGGCACTGCGGGTGGAGCAGCGTTGGAATCGTTGAAAAGTGTCCAAAATGCGGAAGGAAAACGCAGATATGGAGCAGAATCGTCGGTTATTATCGGCCTGTTCAAAACTGGAACATCGGGAAAAAACTCGAGTTCGCTCTTCGAGAGCAATATGGGACAAGTGAGGTAAGAAAGGTTCTTAAGGTTAAGTTCTAAATCTCGCGTGAGAACATGAAGGAAAAGGAGAGAATAAAATTGCGCAGGTTGTTGAGAAAGCTTCGAAGCATAAGAGGCAGACACACAGAGCTCATAAGCGTCTACATACCAGCTGGAGCTTCGCTTGTAGATGTCATAAACCAACTTCGCGAGGAAAGAAGCACAGCGGAGAACATAAAGTCGAAACAGGTTAGAAAAAACGTTACTGCCGCTCTCGATAAAATCATAGCACACCTGCAAGCTTATAGGAAAACGCCAGCCAATGGGCTTGCTGTCTTTTGCGGTAACATAGGGGCTAGCGAGGGCGAAACAAACATAGAGATTTTCGCGATAGAGCCACCGCAGCCATTAAAAACAAAGCTTTACTGGTGTGACCAAGTTTTCCGTTTGGAACCGCTAGAAGAGATGATAAGAGAAAAGGACGTCTATGGCATAATTTGCCTTGACAGAAAGGAAGCTGCGATCGCGTTTATCCGTGGAAAGAACATAGAGGTAGTCAAAACCATGGAATCCATTGTTCCTGGAAAAACGCACAAAGGCGGGCAATCAGCACAGCGATTCGCAAGAATTCGCGAGGGCTTGAAACACGATTGGCTCAAGAAAATTGGCGAGGTCGCGAATCAAACTTTCACAAGTGAGGAGAAATTACAAGGTATCATAATAAGCGGCCCAGGTCCATTGAAAAACGAGTTTTACAAGGGCGATTACATGTATGCGAAATTGAAGAAGAAAGTAATAGCGGTTGTTGACACAGGCTATGCAGGTGAATATGGAATTGAGGAGACGTTGAGAAGAGCAGAGGACAGATTAAAACAACTCGCCATAATGAGGGAAAAGACTTTGCTCGACGAGTTCTTCAAGTCTTTGACGGAAAAAAAGGCTGTTTATGGTGAGGAAAAAGTTAAGAAAGCCTTAGAAATGGGAGTGGTGGCTAAATTGCTTATATCAGAGGATTTGGAAGAGAAGTTCGCAAGCATTGAAGAAATGGCGGAGCTTCAAGGCGTCGAGACGAAGTTCATATCGACGAGCACGAATGAGGCGAAGCAATTCCTCGGATTAGGCGGAATAGGGGCTATTTTGAGGTTTAGAATTGAGATATAGCTCGGCGAGAATTGAGCTTCCATTTCTACAGAATTTGAAGATAAGGTAAGTTTTTATCAAGAAAAGCGCAAATCTAAGCAACCCAAATTTCTCGAATTTTCTGGGAGAAGTATAAGCGTGCACTTTTCTTAAGAATCTACATCTACCGAGTTTGGAGACGCGCTCACAGAAGTCAGAATCTTCATAAAAGTATAAACCCTCATCAAATCCACCGATTCTTAGGAATACGTCTCTCCTAACAGCAAGGCAACCACCAGGGAACCGAGAATATCCTACTAGAGACAGGAGCCAAGTACAGATGGAATAGAGGTTATAGAGCAATTTGTATTTCCATTTTCCTTGGCAATCTAGGAATAAGCTAACGCAAACAACGCATCTTTCTCGAAACGCCTTTGCAATCTCCCTAACAGCTTCAGGTTCAAGCAGGGTATCTGCATCTAAAAAAAGGAGGATGTCACCACTTGCAAACCTCGCGCCTGCATTCCTAGCTCTTGCTATTCCTCGCTTTCTCTCTACCACGATTTTATCCGCGTACTTCCTTGCTATTTCCTTCGTTCTATCTTCCGAACCATTATCAACTACTATAACTTCCAAATTATCATAATCTTGCTCCTTCACGTTTTTTAAGGTCCTGCCTATATATTCTTCCTCGTTGAGTGCTGGGATGATAATAGAAACAAGTGGCTTCCTTTGTTTACTCATGCTAAATTGTTTTTGAAACATCACTTTTAAATCAGTTCAAAATTGCGGTGTTTGTTCATTTTTCGCAAAACTCACAACTCATAAAAAATTTCCCTTGAGAAAATTTTAGTGCCTCGGTGGTGTAGTGGCCTAGCATAGCGGCCTGTCGAGCCGCTGACCCGGGTTCGAATCCCGGCCGAGGCGCTTGTGGAAATTTTAACTTCTCACAGAACTCGCAATCGCAAATCCAAGCAAGTAGAAAATCGAAGCAAAGAGAAAGGCAAATGGCAAGCCAAAGGAATCAATCGAAACTCCACTTAACAGAGGGCCAATAAAACTGCCAATCCCTGTTAGCGTTTTGTTGAACCCAAGTTGCTCTCCTCTATAGCGTGAAGAAGTCGAATTGTAAAGCACAAGCTTGTAGCAAATCCTCCAGACGTAATAGCTAAGCGCGAGCAAGAGCAAGCCAAGGATGAAAACCTGAATTGAGAGGAGAAGAGAGGAAAGGGAGTAAAGAGCGGTTCCACATGCCATACCAAGCAAGCCAAGTTTGAAAACGAGGTTGTGCCTTTTCTCTATCACACTTTTCGTAGCCCTAATTAG
>CAZYXF010000001.1:0-27090 GCA_964651025.1 uncultured archaeon | reverse complement strand
AGAGCGCCTGGCTTCTAACCAGGTGGTCGGGGGTTCGAATCCTCCCGGGGGCACTGATTTTTCGAGAAGCAAAAATGATAACCTTTTTTATTTTTGTAACTACCAAATAGATATGACATATAAGGTAACGATAGCTTTCAGAGGCTCGTTAGAGAGGCTAATAAAGGAGAGCGTTATATCAGAAGAAGACGCAAACAAGTATCGAGATAGATTTGGAGGTGAAAACGTTGAGTTAGCAATTTACAGGCGTGGTAAAGAGGAGGTCATTGTGTTAAGACCCATTACAGACAACGATCCCTCGATAATTTACACAACAGAGGAAAATCCTAGGCAATACTTCATTCTCGAAGAAGATGATAACCTAATCTTCACACTAAATCCAAACCCGGCTTCTCATTCTACGCGGATTTGGAAGATGATAGAGCAGTTTGTGGAATATAAGAGACCCAACGTCATGATAGATGTCGGAACAGGTTATGGTGGATATCAGAGGCCAAGTAGCGACGAATGGAAAAGTGAAGGTGAAATTGGCATGCTACCCCTTGTAAAAAGGGCTTCCGAGCGTAATACTTTGTTCGTTCTCGTCGAACCACAAACGCCTGTCATTGAAGAATTAAAAACGTGGAAAGAAAAGCACGGCGAGAATTGCAATGTTGAAATAATCCAAGCTGCTTTACCTCATTTGCCGTTTAGAGACAACTGTGCTGATGTGGTTACTTGTATAGACGTTCTTAAGTTCATAGACACGGATGAGGAATTTCACGCGAGCTGCATAGACGAGTTGTTAAGGGTTTGCAACAGTCAGGCGCTTATCAATTTCAACGATAAGTTAGGGATAATTGACAAACAGAAACGGCAACTCGTGTTATTATGAACCTCTATTTAAGCTCTTTTAACACTTCATTTCATGACACGTGTCATAGCTTTCCTTTCAGGAAAGGGCGGAGTTGGCAAGACATTTCTCGTCGCGAATTTAGGTGTAGCGCTGGTTGAAATGGGGAAGAGCGTTACGGTTGTCGATGGCAACTTAACGACGCCAAATTTGGCACTGCATCTTGGAATGTCATTCTTCCCGAAGACGATTCACGACGTCTTGAAAGGCAAGGCTACGCTTTTGGAAGCCATATATGAACACGACACAGGCTTGCGAGTTATACCGGCTGGCATATCGATAAACGACCTCAGAAACGTCGACGCTCGCGACTTCGCTCCAGCTCTTTTAGAGCTCGTTGGAAAGGAGGAAATTGTTTTGATAGATGCTGCAGCTGGTCTTGGAAGAGAGGCATTGGCTGCTATAGAAGCGAGCGATGAAGCTGTATTCGTAACTAATCCAGAGCTTCCAGCTGTTCTCGACGCGTTAAAGGCGAGCAAGATGGCAGAGCAACTTGGCGTTAAGGTAACTGGTTGTGTTTTGAACAGGGTTACGAGGAAGAGCTTTGAACTCTCGGCTAGAGAGATAGGCGAGCTAATAGACATGGAAATCCTCGGCGAGATACCAGAGGACGAAACAGTCAAAAAAGCCATTGCGCTTCGCGTTCCAGTCGTTGTCTACGATCCGAGAGCAAGAGCAAGCGTTGCGATAAAGCAAATAGCAGCTCGACTGATAGGAGCAAGATATGAAGAGAGGATACCATGGTACAAGCGAATATTTCCGTTCCTGAGATGAAGCGAAAGAAGCGGAAGAAAAAGCGATTGCTCATAGAAGAGGAGAGCGAGCGTGATCTAAGACCAGTTAAGTGGAGGCCCGTAAAATCCTAAAAAGTTTTGTCAAGTTAATTTCAAAAGCCACTACTGGCGATTCCAACTTGAAAGCGAGCAGAACACCTGGATGTATCTCACCGACTTTACCTATCTCCTCTTTACTCACAAGAACGCTGGCTACCCTTCCCTTTATGAAGCACTTGTGCTCGCCTCTTTTCAGCTTGTAATCAACAAGGTCGCGAAGTATCGCGTCTAAAACGCTTGCTATAGCTTCATAACCTATCTCGTAATCCGTGATAACGCAGGCCAACATCCAAGTTTCCCTCGTTTTATTCTCGCTCTTTTCATCGATTTCAACAACTCTACCGATTTCAAAAATCCTTTGCGGCATGTCCTCGTGCTTGTTAGCCGCGAGAAAGTCGAGCAAACCAGGTAGCAAAGAACAGCGCATTGTATCATAAGCTCTTGAAACAGGGTTTTCGAGCATGACGAGCTTTTCACCTTCGCAAAAGAACCTTTGCTTCTCACTCGCAGCTAATACTGGAAGCATGACCTCAACTAGACCTGCGCCAATGCAGAGCTCGCGAATCACGTCGAGGAACTTTGAGAAATCGCTGATTTTTCCAATCGTTGTTATATTTGGCAACCTCGGCTCAAAGTTGCTATACCCGTAAATTATCGCCACATCTTCCACGACATCAACTGGATGGAGGACATCAACTCTATAAGGAGGAACTGCGAGTTTTAAGCTCGCCTTCTTTTTTCCAAGAACTCTATAGCCAGCCTTTTTCAGCAAGCTTTCTATTTCTTCTCTTTTCAAGTTAAGGCCGAGCAATCGGTTGACATAGCTCGCGTTTATCTCGATTTTCCTTTCCGATAAGTTTGGGGTTTCGTAGCGAGCCTTATCTTTTATCAAAATCACTTTCTCTATTCTCCACCCCCTCCAGGCGAGATTGGCTACGAAAACCCGCATGGCTTGGTCGAGTGCTGTTTCATCTGTTGCTGTCATGTCAAGGAAGAAGTTCCTCGTCTTCTCCGTTACCATCGTGCGCTTTGAGTTTATTATGGGAGGAAAGCTGAAGACACCAAGCTCATCGACGAATGCTGGATAGCCTTTCACATCCCTTAACAAATGCGCGAACTCAACTCCCTTCTCATGCCTTTGCAGTATTTCTTTCATCGTCGCCTCGCTTTCCCAGCCAAGAGGAATTAGCTTTGTTTCTGGCGATACTTCACAATACTTTATCGGTGGCTTTATCTTGTCGAGGTCGTGCAAGCCAATTGCAACCTTCCTCCTATTCCTTCCGATTGTCTGGTGAAGAGCTTCTTGGAAGTTCATCAGGTTCTTTATCGTAGCCTCGTTGAGCTTCGCTCCTCTTATTATCGCGCAGGCAACAAATGGGCGAGCGCGAACTTTTTCTACTTTCACGCTCAGCCTCGCGTTTCTCGCTCTAATTTTCCTCGGCCTTTCCAGACCAAGGGCCAGTCTAATCGCTCTTGCCAACCCTTCTAACGAGAACATGTCCGGCCTATCAGGAGTGAACTCGATTGTTATCTCGTTTTCCGTTATTTCTTCAACCTCTGGTTTTAGCGAGTTTATGAGTTCAACGAGCTTGTCGTCGCTGAGCTTCACTCCTATGAGCGAGAGCAAGGCTTGCTTATCCATCGTTATCGTAGGCATGGTATCACAACCTTTTCGCGAAGCCATTTCAAGTCGCGACAGAAGATGTAGCGAATGTCGTTTATCTCTAGCATTTTCATCGCAAGCCTATCTAAGCCAAGCCCCCATGCCAAAACTGGATAGCGAATTCCAAGTGGTATCGTAACTTCTGGTCTCAAGATACCTGCTGGAAGCGTCTCCACCCAGCCCAAACCGCGAATGTAAGTAAAGCCTTCGACACTCGGCTCTGTGAATGGGAAATAACCTGGTTTGAATTTCACTTTTTCAAACCCAAGCGCTTTTGCTAGCTCTTTCAAATAGCCGAGCAAATCGCGAAAAGTCACTTCTTTCGCGACAACAATGCCCTCGCATTGATAAAACTCTATGAAGTGCTTCGCGTCTATCACATCTGGCCGAAAGTTGCGATCTATGCAAAAGAATTTGGCTGGAAGCTCACCCTCCTTTAACTTTGCGAGAACTCTTGCAGAGACCGCTGTTGTTTGACTTCGCAGTATGAGCCTTTTCGCTTCTCTTTCATCGAACTCATATCTCCAACCCCTTGAGCCTGTTATCCAACCATTTTCATGCGTTTGCTTCACGTTTGAGAGAATTTCCTTTTCTTTTATTTCCCCATATCTTGGCTTCTTCAGGAAGAACATGTCGTGTATTCCACGAGCAGGGTGATCTTGGGGCATGAAGAGAGCGTCGCAGTTCCAGAAGTTCAGCTCGACAAGTGGGCCTCGAGCTTCAACGAAGCCAAGCGAAACTAAAACGTCGCGAACGTAATCTATGACAACTCGATAAGGATGCTTTTTTCCTATGAAAGTTTTCTTTCCTACTATTTCCACGTTATAAGCCCGAAGCCTCGCTTTCTCCCAAGCTCTAGCTTTTATCAAATCGCTCGTGAGCCTTGTTATCTCTTTTGGAATCTCAACTCTCACGGTTTTTCTAACAAGCTTCCTTGAGATCAGAATCCGCAAGAATTTTTCCTTTATTTCCTTACCCCTAGCAAACAGCTCTAAAGCTTCTTGCAGCTCGTATTTTTCCGGAGCTTTAAGCAAAAAAACGCGATCTCCCTTTATTTCTATCCAGCCATTTCTCTTCGCCCAAGAGAGAGCAATTGGCATTTCTTTTAGCTTTTTTCCTATCTCACTTAGCTTTGCCTCTCCTCCAAGCTCCTTTAAAATCGCGAGAAGCCTAATTTCTGGCAATCCAAGCTCTGCGTATCTCTTTCCCTCCGCTGTCAGCTCATACTTCATGATTTCTCGCCCCGACTTTCTTTAAATCGGACTTGCTTTTTATTCCAAAGTATTGCTTGAAATACCTCGTTGTTTTTAACAGCTTCGTTCTTGAATACTTCTCACTCCTTATAAATCCAAGCCTTTCAAGCTCGCGAACGTACTGATAGGCTCGATTCCCTATCGCGCGAACCAAATCGCTTTGCTTCATCGGCTCATAGTGCGCTATTATAGATAAGGCTCTCAACAAGCCGCGAGAGAGCTCACTCCGCTTTGCGAACCTAGCTACCAAGCCAGCGAATTGCGGCTTTACGCTCAACTTATATCCATTTAGCTCAACGACCTCTATCCCATGCTCCTCGCTCTTATATCTGCGTTTGAGCTCATCTATCAGTCTCTCAACTTCCTTCTCGCTAACCCTCAAGAACCTCGCCAGCTCTCGCTTCGTGAGCGGCCTCTCTGTCGTGAAAAGTGCTGCTTCAAGCAAAGCTAGTTTATCCCTTTTCATCTTATTTCTTTTCACCTTCCGAAAAAGCTTTTAGAAATGTTGCTATCTCTTTGAATGGAAAGCCATGCAATTGATTTAGCAAACCTCGCTGTTGAGTTTGCTGTTAAGCTGGGAGCGTCTTATGCGGATGCAAGGGTGGAAGCTTGCGAAACAGAGCAAGTTGCCATGAAAAACGGAGATTGGGAACTTCCACTTCAAAGCTCTAGCATCGGAATTGGGATAAGAGTAATCGCAAATGGAGGCGAGGCATTTGCTTCGACGACAAAGCTTGCGAGAAGCGAGATAAAGAGCTTGGTGAAGCGCGCCGTTCAAAGAGCTAGATTGATAGGGGAGAAGAGAAAGGAGAGGATTGAGCTGAGTGAAGAGAAATCAAAAAAGGCAAGGTGGCGAGCAGTTGGAAAAGAGCTTACGATAGATGAGCTAATGGATTTCCTAAAGGGAATAGATGGGAACCTTAAGGAAGTGAAGCTTGCGATGCGATTCCTTGAGCTAACCCACACCAAACAGGAGAAGCTCTTCGTTAACTCAGAGGGAAGTGAGATTAGAAGCGAAGTCGAGAGGTATCACCTCTTTTACAATCTTTTAGCTAAGTTCGCTGGGAAATGCGAGCAAAGGTATTTTTATCTCGGTTGCAGCGGCGGTTTTAGATGGGTGAAGCGATGGAACGCAAGCGAGAAAATAGCAAGGGAAGCGACCTTGCTGCAAAGCACGCTTCACGCCAAAAAAGCAAAAGCCGGAAAGTATGATGTGATCCTTTCTCCAGAGCTTGTTGGCATAATTGTACACGAATGCGTTGGTCACCCATTTGAGGCTGACAGGATACTTGGAAGAGAGGCAGCACAAGCTGGGAAGAGCTATGCAAGCGTTGAACTGCTTGGCAAGAGAATTGGAAGCGTTGAAGTCAGCGTTGTCGATGACCCAACGATAAAAGGGAGCTATGGCTTTTATCTCTATGATGACGAAGGTGTGAAAGCTAGGAGAAGGATGCTAATAGAGCGCGGCGTAGTTAAAGAGTTCCTTCAAAATAGGGAGACAGCTTTCGCTTTCAACACAAAGAGCAATGCAGCAGCTAGGGCTAGCAGCTATGCGAGAGAGCCGATAGTAAGGATGGCGAACACCTTCATCTTGCCAGGAAGCTACACCTTTGACGAGCTAATCGAAGATGTAAAGCGAGGGATCTTCATAAACTCCTTTACTGAGTGGAACATAGATGATAAGAGGGTTAACCAAAAGTACGTTGGATGCGAGGCTTATTTGATAGAGAACGGCGAGATAAAGGGTCTTGTGAGGCGCCCAGTTATAGAGCTAACAACCTTTACCTTTCTCTCTTCTATCGACGCCTGCTCTCGCGACTTGCAATTCGTCGCAGGGACTTGTGGAAAGGGCGAACCAATGCAGGGAATCCCGGTTTTCATGGGCGGTCCGTATATAAGGCTTCGCAACGTGGTGGTGAGATGATAGAAACGATAGCGAGAAAGATAGAAGCAAAGGTTGATGATTTTGTTATCGAGATTGTGAGAAGCGATGATCACCAGCTTAAGTTCGCGAACTCACAACCAACGATAGAGAAAAGATGGAGAGAAGAGAGCCTAACCCTATTCCTGGCAAAAGGGAAAAAGGTGGTTTGCCTTTCAACCCAAGATCTAAGGGAGAACAAAGTGAAGGAGTTCGTAAAAAACGCCCTGAAGTTGCTAAGAGTCGCGAGGGAAAAAAAGGATTACCATGGGATAGCTAGCGATAGACTAGCAAGGGGAAGCTATGACAAAAGGGACAAATCACTCGATTTCTTCAACCCAATTGAAGCCGTCGAGAGAGTTAGGAGTGAGATAGAAGCGGAATTCGCTGGCGTGCTCAACTTCGCGAGCTATGAGCGCGAGCTTTTGACAAGTAGCGGAGCGAGAGCTAGCGAGTCGAGAAGCTTTTTGGACTTCTCACTTCGCGTTATTAGCGACGAAACCTCTGCACATGCCTCGACCTTTGCGTTTTCCCAAGGGGATTTGAAGGTGGAGAGAGCTATAAGCGAGGTTAGCAGGCTGCTTGAACTAGCTAAAGGAGCAAAGCTAGCAAAACTCAAGGCTGGAAAATACGACGTTCTTTTTCATCCAATGGCATTCGCGAACTTGTGTGAGCACTTAGCTTGCGCTGCCTCAGCTTTCTACGTCCTCTTAGGAGAGTCGTTTCTATGTGGAAAGCTTGGGAAAAGAGTTGCGAGCTCTCGATTCACGCTTCACGATCTCGGAAGTGCAATAGCAGCGTTTGACGAAGAAGGAAGGAGAACGCAAAGGACGAGGATAATAGAAAACGGGGTCCTAAAAAACTATTTGCACAACACCTCGACAGCAATTGAGCTGAACGCAAGCAGCACGAGCAATGCTGGCTTGCTCGTCCCGAGAGCATGGCTAATAAGCGTTGCTGGCGGAAACGAAAGACTTGCTTCCATGCTTGAGAGCTCAAGAAGGCTAATCTTCATAAACAACGTTTGGTACACGAGGTTCACCAACTACAGAACTGGAGAGTTTTCAACCTTGCCAAGAGACGTTGCGATTTTATTTGAAAATGGCGAAGTGAAGGGATTGGTCAAAAACTTAAGAATCACCGCTAGCTTTCCGAGGCTTTTGAAGGGCATAGAGGCGCTCTCAAAGGAGCGCTGCAAGGTGAAGTGGTGGGAAGTCGAAACGCCGAGCATAGTTCCATATGCGCTTGTTAGAGAAGTAAGCATAACCAAACCTTTCTAATCCGTTAGCTCAATCTCCATTTTAACCCCTTGAGGAATCGGCAAGCGAGTTATCTGTTTCAGTACTCGAGGGTTTGCTGCGACGTCTATTATGCGCTTGTGGATTCTAAGCTCCCAATGATCCCAGTTCGTTGGACCACCGCGATGCATGCCATCTCCACATGGGGTGCGAATGCAAGTTATTCGCAATCGCTTAGTTGGCAATGGAATTGGGCCGCGAACAGCAACGCCAACCTTTTCTGCTATTTTCCTTATTTCCCTCGCTAACTCGTCTATCTGCTTTGGATCTCGCCCCCACAGCTTTATCCTCGCGCGCTGCATCTTAATAATCAGGGCGCAAACCATTAAAATGCGAGGCATATCTCAAGTCGATTTTGCCATAGCTACGGGAATGTTCATTTTATTGTTCGCTCTTTTCGTGGGGACAACTAGCGACCATCTCATTTCCGTGAAGGAGGAGCTCAAGGAGCTCGCAAGTAGAAGCGATGCGCTTAGCTTACTTAATTCGCTCTCTAGCTTTGGCCTGCCAGCTAAGTGGTATGAGAACGTTTCCATTAATCAAAGCACGCTCAGCGTAGCTTTTGCTCGTGTCTTCAATGCTTTTACGAACGAGACGAAATCAATCGTAACTAACGAGCTGAAAAGCTATGGAGACGGAAGCTATTTCTGCATCTCTCCAGCAAATGGGGAAAACGCGATTGAAATAGTTTTTGAGAGCGCCAACTTGACGAGCGACGTAATCGTTGGAAGCTCGGTTTTTCTCGTAGTTTATAACGCAACAGCTTTTGAGCGAGATAGTGGGAAAGGAGATAAGAAGGACGATGCGCTCATCTTTTCAAAGTACTTTGCTGATTGGGGTGGAATAGCGAGTGATGAATGGACGAACTGGAGCTTTAACATTGGCGAGCATGTTGAAACGCCGGAGCAAGCGAATTCCATCAGGATAACGCTTTATTACGTTCAGGAAGCCGAAGCCAAGCTCTGCATGGACTACGCGAGCGTAAAACTGAACTGGACAAAAAGCAAGCTTTTACCTTTGCAATTTGGTCTTGGGACGAGAATATATGAAGTTAAGGTGATTGCAAACAACTCGAAGCCATTTTACATAAACCAAAGCGCAAACGTAACGAACTTAACGAACGAGCTAATCCTCGTTAATTTTTCGCAGCTTGGCTTTGCAAGCATCGATTTCAACTCCGTCAAGGTATTTGATGAGAACTTTAACCAAGTGCCTTGCAACGTTAGCCCAAGCAACGCAACGTTAAGTTTTGTGACGAACCTCTCGATAAATGAGACGAAGCTCTTCACGGTTCGCTTTGACGACGATTCCAATTACACGAATGCTTTTTGCAACTCAAGCGTAGTTGGAAACAATAGCATCGTTGAGAAATCGGTGCCATTTCTGAGCAGAAAAGTCATGCAGCTAAGGAAAATTGAGCTTTTTAAACACCTCGATTATCTCATCCTAAAACGTAGAATTGGTCTGGGAAGGGATTTCAGAGTAAAGCTTCGAAATGAGAGCGATGTTGTATTTGAGCTTGGAAAAGCGATTCCAAGGGCTGCGAACGTACACGCGTTTGAAAGAGATGTGCTCTGTCAAGATGAGAGATTTGAGCTGAAGAAATGCGAGCTCTCGGTTTATGTTATTGAGTAAATGCTAGGACGGTGTTGTTGCCCTATAGACTTTTAAAACTTGTTGTAAACTTGCTGCATGGTGAGCACGCGCCAACCAGCGAAGTGAAAGGAAAATTCAGATTTCTGATTGAGCTAGTATTTGAGCTCATAAAGCATGTCATGTCTTTACCGGCCTTTTATAATGCAAAGAGGTGTTTTTAACATGAGCGAAGAGCTAGGAATCACTGTGAAGAAAAGCGAGAACTTCTCGGAGTGGTTTAGCCAAGTCTGTTTCAAAGCTGGATTAGTTGATTTGCGCTATGGTGTTCAAGGCTTTGTTGTTCACCTACCATGGGGAATGCGGATAATTCGCGAGATATACAAGCTTTTCGAGCATGAGTTGGAAAAGCGTGGTCATGAGCCAGTTTTATTCCCAGTTGTAATACCAGAGGAGAATTTAGAAAAAGAGAAGGAGCACGTAGCTGGCTTTAAGCCAGAAGTCTTCTGGATAACTCACGCTGGCGACCGAAAGCTAGAGCGTAAGCTCGCGCTCAGGCCAACGAGCGAGACAGCATTTTATCCCATGTACGCGCTCTGGATCCGAAGCTATCGCGACTTGCCATTAAAGCTCTATCAAAGCGTTGCAGTCTATCGCTATGAATCACACACTCGTCCATTCTTGCGAGGTCGCGAGTTTCTCTGGATAGAGGCGCATTGCGCATTTGCTACTCATGACGAGGCTCTAGAGCAGATAAAGCAAGACATGCAAGTCTGTGAGCGTGTGATCTGGGAAGAGCTAGCGATACCATTCCTCTTCTTCAAGCGCCCACCCTGGGATAAGTTCGCTGGAGCTCGCAATACATATGCTGCAGATACGATAATGCCAGATGGCAAAGTTAACCAAATATCATCGACGCATGATTTAGGACAAAACTTCGCGAAAGCCTTTGACATAAAGTTCATGGACGAAAACGGAGAGAAAAAGCACGTATGGCAAACTTGCTTTGGTCCAGGGATTTGGCGGATAATGGCCGCGTTGATAGCAATCCACGGCGATGACAAAGGCTTAGTGCTTCCATTCAAAATAGCGCCGATTCAGGTTATCATAGTGCCGATTTACTCTACAAAGGAGGAAAGAGCAAAGGTCGAGGCAAGGTGTGAGGAAGTGAAAAAGACATTAGCGGACGCGGGCATTAGGTGCGAGTGCGATTTTCGCGATGTTACGCCTGGCTTTAAGTTCAACGATTGGGAGTTAAAAGGAGTGCCAATAAGGATAGAGATAGGACCAAAGGAAGTCGAGAGCAAGAAACTAACGCTTGTGAGAAGGGATACGAGGGAAAAAATTGAGATAAACGAAAGTGAAGTTGTGGAAAAGGTTAACGAGCTTGCATCTTTGCTTTTGCAATCCCTTAAGGAAAGGGCGAGAAAGCTGTTTGATAGCAAGCTAAGGGAGGCGAAAAGCAGGGAAGACGTGAAAAGGTTGATAAATTCTGGATTCGTTGTCAAAATGCCATTTTGCATGCGCGAGGATTGCGCAATGGAGCTAAAAAGCGAGACGAATGGGGCAAAGGTTCGCGGCATCGCCTTGAACGAAGAACAAACAATTGCCAAAGACACATGTGCTTGGTGTGGAAGGGAGGCAAAAGCGATCGTTTACGTGGCAAAGGCTTATTAAACGCGGGTTATTATCTTCAGCCCCCTTGGGTTTACCTCTCCAGCGCTATTACAAGCCAAAACCTTTATGCCTGCTCTTGAAGCCAGATCAACGAGCTCTTGGGTTAGGTTGCAATCAACAACCAAAGCATAGGCTCGAGGAAAATCGTGAATGGCAACCGATAGCTGGCTAAGTGGAATTCGCGCGATTACGCTGCCGCTTTTATCTATTAGCACAGCAGCCCTGCTTCCAAAGATTTCCCTCAACGTTTTTTCAACAGCCTTTTCAAGCGAGTTTTTCGCTTCGCTTGCTATTTCTTTTCCTTTTACTTGATCCGCTGGAACTCTGGAGCGAAGGGCTTTAAATATCTCTTTTTTGGTGAGCTCCTCTACTTCCTTTCCCTCAGGAGCGCGAGCAACGTAATCTATATCAGCGAGCTCTAATAGCTTCCTCAATATAAGCTCTCCTCCCCTATCGCCATCAACAAATGCAGTTGTTATCTTCTTCCTAGAGAGCTCTATAATGGCTTGGGGTATTGTGTTGCCTTCAATGGCTATAGCGTTTTTAATCCCGTGTTTTAGCAAGTTTATGACGTCTGCCCTACCTTCGACTATTATTATCTCATCGCTCTCGTAAATTCCGGGGCCACAGGGCAAGTTGCGATAGCTAGTTAACTCATATGCGCGAACCGCTTCTTTAATAACTTCGCTTAGCTCTCTCGTCTCCTCTCTCGTCTTTTCTATCATCTCGCGAAGTATTTGCTTTGCCCTTTCTATTATGTATCTCCTCTTTTGCGAACGCACGTCTTCAACGCTCTCAACGCGAACTTTTGCGTCGCAAGGGCCAATTTTCTCTATGGTTTCCAAAGCGCTTGCTATCAATGCTGTTTCGCTCATGTCAAGGGAGCTAGGGATTGTTATCTCTCCAAAGCTCTTGCCGTTCTTGCTTTGCACAGTCACTTCTATTCTTCCTATTCTCCCAGTTCTCTGAAGCTCCCTCAAATCGAGCTCATCCCCAAGCAATCCTTCTGTTTGCCCAAATATAGCGCCAATCACGTCTGGTCGCTCAACTATTCCACTTGCTTCAAATTTTGCCTTTATCAAATACTTCACGAAACTCTGCGGTAGTTTTGCCATGCTATCAGACAACGACAAGCGAGGAATACGCTATTTCGTTTCTCGTTGCAATTTCATGAGCGATGAAGCGATGAGCATGAGCTCGCTTGTCGTTGTCATGTGAATTGTTGTCCCAAAACTTAAAAGCTTGAAGGTGAAGCGAGAACATGAACAGATCGCTGAACGAATTCTACGAAGATCTCTATAATGTGAAGGAGACGAGAGGTAAAATCTACGTTTTCGCTGATCCGCGCTATGTTTCTCGTGTAGTTGAAATAGTCAACGAAGCTTATAATCATGTTGCTGACTTGCTTTCCAAAGAGCTAGAAATCCCAAAGGAGGACATGCTAATTTACATGAACACAAGACTGCCGAGAGAAGTCAGGGAAGAACCACTTCCATTGCTCTTTCGAATAGACAGAGAAACTAAAACTCTGAAGATAGGAGCTATAGGCGGATATCAAGTAGGCGATACGATTGTCCTCAACAAAGCTATGTTCGATGAAGTGCCATTTTGTGCAGTTGACATAGAAAGTGGCACATACATGTGTTTCCCTGGCATAACTTACACTCTTTCATTAGACCCTGTTGAAGTAACCGCAGAAGAGCTCCTACATCATCAAACGCGTGAAAATCCTGCTGTGAACGAGTTGCTCGTAAAACATTTTATGAGACAGTTCAATTAAGTTCTTGAGCTCTCTTTACCCCAAATTCTAACTTTGAAGAGTGGGCCCGCCCGGATTCGAACCGGGGTCTCCGGCTCCCAAGGCCGGGGTCCTGACCAGGCTAGACTACGGGCCCATTTAAAGTTAAGGTGATGAAACTTTTATGAGATTGGGTTTTGGCGAAGCATTGCTCTTGCTTTTGTTAGCATTTACGTTTCTCTTCATCGTAACTTTCGTGTTCTTCACTTCAGCTCTTTAGATGGATTTAAAAACCACGAGCAGAATAAAGACTAAACGTCCAGGAAGTCCTCGACTTTGTACTTGAAATCCGCGTAAGTTCTTATCTTTCCTCTTATCTTCTCTATCTCCCTTGCCAACAAGTAAAAAACCAGCGCAACCGACTTGCGACCGCGATTGTTGCAAGGTATCGCAAGGTCAACCAGCGAGAGCGAGTTAAACGTGTTGCAAAGAGCAACTATAGGTAAGCGAGCCTTTGAAGCCTCGCTAACAGCTTGCTTGTCAACAAATGGATCGACAACCAAAACGACTTCTGGCTCGTAATACAGCTCGTAGTTTGGGTTTGTTAGCATCCCAGGCGGAAAGCGACCGATAACTGGTTTCGCTCCGACAACGCTGCAAAAAAGCTCAACAGGCTTTCTCGCCTTCTTGCTCGCTACTAAGATCTCGTTGAACTTAGAAAGGAAATTTGCCGCGATTCTTATTCTTTGATCGATTAGCTCTATTTTAAAAAGAGCAAGCCCATTCGGCAATATCCTGTAAATGAATTTTTTCATCTGCTCATTTTTCGTGCTGGTTCCTATGTGCACTCCATGTTGAACGTAAACTTCCTTTTCCACTAGCATTTTCATAGGAAATTTTTCATTAAAGTTAAAAAGCTAACCTTCTAGTAAACGTAGGAGCTCATTTCTCTTTTCTATGTCAATGCCACAAACGCTTATTTTTGCGTAGTTCGCTAGCACCGCTAGCTTTGCTAGAACTGCACAACAGGTTTCCTGCGAGCGATGAGACACAACTGGCTCTATCTTATTTTCCCTTGCCATTTTCATTAAATCAAGACAAGCCGTGATTGTGCCAACTTGATTTGGTTTGACTATCACGGCATTTACCGCGTTATATCTTAAGGCGATTTCCAACCTCTCCAGCCTGCTTGCTATGAGATCGTCACCACAGATGAGACACGAGCTTCCAAACTCATGGGTTAACTTTCCAAAACTCTTGAAATCATCACTTCTAAATGGGTCTTCAACGTAATAGAGCTCGAACTTCGTTATGAGTTTTTTTATAAATTCGACTTGCTTTTCTCTTCTGTAGCCTGAAAAGTGATCCGCTGCCACATCTACTCCAAGTCTAACGTTAAACGAACTCGCTATCTCGCGCGCTACTCTTAGCGCTTCTTCATCCCTTAGCTTATGAAGCCAGGCAAACTCGTGGTTCAATCCAAGCAGCGCTTTCCTTTTCATCAAAGCCTTTCTCACTTCGTGCCAGATTTCACTGCTTATTTCCATCTGTTTTCTTATCGATTTGTTGCGGGTTATCACAAGGATTTCCTGTATCTTTTGCCTTGATAACCCAAAGCTGTGCTTTCCACCTCCCATGACGTTTCCGATCAAATAAGGAACACGCTTCTCTTTCATCTTTCTCGAGGAGAAGAAAGCCAGAGAAAGCGCCGTTGTTGCTGCTGTCCCAATCTCATTGATATAACGTTGAAGAAGCTCATCGAATTCTCGCTGGGTGAAATTCCCTATGAAAAGGCCTTTTATCTTGTTAAACCTCCTTATAGCTATTTCTGGCTCAATCTCACGAGCTTCGAACTCGCTCTTGCTAGTCCCACTTGGACTGCTCGCTCTGAACTTCGAGTTTATAACAGCCTCTATGGTTTTCTTACCAAATGAGTTATAGACAACACGCAAATCAATCGATTTTATCCTCATGCTCTAACGCTCATTCGGCTTCTTTATTTCGGTTTTAAATGGCAATAGGCCAGCCTCAAGCTCGGCCTCTGCGATTTCGAGTAGATCATCGCTCTTTATCTTGACTAGAGGTTTTGCTCCCATCGCGAGCTGAAGCACGCGCGCTGCTAGAATGCGAGCTCTCTCGAATCGATTCATTTCTTTCCTTTGCCAATAACTATTAAACGCTTTTTCCAAGCTGGTTAATGAAGGTCGTAGCGGTAATACCAGCTTATAACGAAGAGAGAAGCGTAGGAGAAGTCGTAAGAAAAACGAGAAAGCACGTCGATGAAATTATCGTTGTGGACGATGGCTCTACTGACAGAACTAGTGAGATAGCGAGAAAGGAAGGTGCAATAGTTATAAGGCACAAGGTGAATCTTGGCCTCGGCTGTGCTCTAAGAAGCGGGATAAGGGAAGCCCTAAAAAGGAAAGCAGACGTAATAGTAACGATTGACGCAGACGGGCAACATGACCCAAACGATATACCAAAGCTCTTAGAAAAGATAAGAGAGGGTTATGATTTCGTCATAGGAAGGAGAAATCTAAGGGTTTATCCGCTCATCAAGAAGATAGGGAACTTCATCCTGAACTTCTTAACGAATTTAATTTCTGGCACAACTCTTAGCGACACGGAAAGCGGTTTTCGAGCCTTCAACAAAAAGGCTGCTATGCTCTTTCTATCGCAAACAAGGGAAAGCGGCTATGCTATAGCTAGCGAGATGGTGATAATAGCAGGGCACAAAAACTTGAAATGCGCGAACGTTAACGTTAGCTCGCCAATTTACGTTAAGGGTGTAACAGTTAAAGATGGCTTCAGGATATTCTTTCATCTGATAAGGAGGAGAAAGAGAAACTTGCTTGACTATCTTCGCGATTTTAAAATCGTGGTCAAACTATGGCTTAGGGGATTGATGAAAGAGAAGTTGAGGTTCTTATAGCTTCTTTAAGCTTTGCTTGAACGATAGAGCGTCCTCGTACATGTATATGTTGTTGAAGAGCACATAGGCGAGTTTTACCTTTTCTTTTTTGAGGGATAACAGAAAATTCCCGAGTTTTTTCATGTCATTCTTCGTGAACTTGTAGTTGTACATGCTCGGCTTTCCCATTCCATGCAATCTGAGATAGGCTATTTTCTTTTTTGAAAAGTAAAGCGGCTCATCTCTAAATGGATCGACACAGTGAATCAAGTCAAACTCCTTGCAAATCGAGAGAACAACGCTTTCGTTTTCCACCCAGCTTTTACCACGTGGCTCCCACGCGATGATTAAGTTTTTAAACCGCCTTCTCACCCATCTTAAGAACGAGCGCAGGTTTTTAACGCTTTTGCTCTCGCACTTGAAGCTGGCTGGGGTTTGAAGAAGTAAAAGATTTGAGTCAAGAGCTTTTGCTATCTTTACTGTGGCTTCAAACGCCTCTTTGCTTTGCTTAGTCGCGAATCTATCCTCATGCGTAACCACTCGAGAGCATTTCACGGTGAAGCTAAAGTCTTCATTCGCTTCCCTTGCCTCTTCTTTCCACCTCTCGGCTGTTTTCGCCTTTGGCAATTTGTAAAAAGTCGAGTTGACCTCTACAAGGTCAAACAGGCTGGCATAGGCTTGCAGGGTGCTCTTGAACCTCGACTTCCATTCCTTTCCGAAATACAACTTTGGCCTGAAGAAGCCCCAACCACAACATCCAATGATGACTTTCATAAAAGAATTAACGAATCTTATGAAAAATTGATTTCACGTAATCGCTGATTTGCCTAGAATGCAGAAATCAATCGATATCTTTTTCACTTTTCTCCCTAACTTTTAATTGCCGGCGTGGCGGAACCCGGTAAACGCGCCCGCCTCGAGAGCGGGTGGGGCACTTGCCCCGTGCAGGTTCAAATCCTGCCGCCGGCGCTCGAGAATCAAGGAAACGAAAACACTTGCGATATGTTTGCTCTCTCTGATGAGAGCTCGATGTAGAATTTTATGGGAAAGGAGAGAAGCGAAGTCCTGTTCTTAACAACGAGATTATAGCCCATTCCAGCGAGCTCCTTTCTCGCATAGGCTATGAACCACTTGATTTCTTTCTCACAGTCAAGCGAATCGGTAAGGCAATAGTTCACGGTTTTGTTCAGCTCTTCAACGAAATTCCTGAAGTAAAAGCCCTCGCTTACTCTAGCCGGCTCTGTCACATCGAGCTCAACTGGAATGGTTAGACTTAAGGAAAACAAAGCGAGAGAAGCGATTATCGAAACAGCTGTTATTATGAACCACTGCCCTCGCATTATTTCACTTTTCTCAATCCGCGCTCGGCACCGCAGGCTTCGCAACGCAAGTAAATGTTCTTCCCTCGCTTTAAGATAACTGTATCCTTTGATCCACACTCCTTACAATAGACGTAGTATTCAAGGTATTCGTCAAGGACTTTCTTTATGGTTCGCTCATCATAACGCTGCTGTAGAATTAGTCGCTTTCCCTCTATCGTGCCTGGTATCCCAAGCTGGCGAAACAAATAACGAGCAACTTGCTTTGGGTCGCGACGGAAGAAATCGCAGAAATCAACGAAGTTCCTTATGATAGTCTTCCTTCCAATGACATCTATCCTCAGCTCAGGTGGTGTGAACTTCGCTTCGCTTCCAACGAACTTTATGTTAGCTTTTGCTCGCTGGAAGAGCGAGCTGTAGTTGAATTTCTCAGCTTTACTCTCCATATCCAATCAGATTTGTTTGGCCTAAAAACTTTTTCCTCGCAGACTTCACAGTTCCTGTAATGCCGAGAACGCGAACGATGACGTTAACCTCGTTTACCTTCCTTATGAAAGCAAGTGCAGTTCTCACTTCTTCTATCTTGTTGTGAACACACCTTATCACACCACGTTTATTCTTTTCATCATAGAGATTTCTCAAAAACCTAATTCCGCACTCGCTTAGCCCAAGCTCGCCAAAAAGCGAGAGGAAAGAAATTCTCGTGGCCTTTATCAAATCCTCTAGGGTAAAGTCCCCATCGCTTATGACTTCAAAGACTATATACCTATCCTTTTCCCTTAGGGTTGGGGGCAGAACTTTAGGCTTCATTTAAATCACCTCCTTCAACGACTTTAAGAGCATCTCCAATTCGCTTGCCACTCAGCTTTTCTCTATTCCTTTTTATAAGGTTGAATGGTATATCCGAAACACCCTCTATCGCCCTCGCGACATCCATTCCAAGCACACTCGCAATTGAAGCTAGATCTCGAGGAGCTCTTAACTCCCATTCGTCGCGGGCTCCACTAACTATGATCATCGGCGTCTTATACTTCTCGCACAGCATTATCACCTTTCTCAAGGCGCGAAACGTCCTAACCCTGTTCTTTGAGTTTAGCATGAAAGAGAAGTTTATCTCGACGGCAACGTTGTTTTCACTCGCCAATCTCGCGCATATGTGGTCAAAGCTCTCCGCGCCCCTTGGATAAACCAAAGATAACAAATCCACGCGAGTGTCGCTACAGGCAAGTCTGATGAGATCATATTCGTCGCTCTCGACTATCACAACTTCGACTTTATTTCTAACCTTCCTTATCATCGACCTAAGCTCTTCATCGCTTCTCGGCCTTAAGACCAGTATCTTAACAAGCTCGACTTCATCAACTCGCTCGCCAATTTCGGCTGTTTCAAGCCCTATGTAATTTATGCCCAAGAGTTTCGCAAATCTCGCTGCCTTCTTTTTGTCTTTAATTTCAACGCGCAGATCGCAGTAAGGCATGATAGCTATTGCTTTTCAATTTTATAGACAAGTTCTTCATGATAGAGAAAGCCAAACTTGAGCGTGCTATAAGGGAATACGAAGAAAAGGCATATCGCGTAGTTGGAAAGCACAAGCATAGTGCTGTTAAGGTTTGCCTTTGGTGCAAGAAAGCATTGAGAGGCGAAGGTTTTTGCTACAAGCACAAGTTCTATGGAATAGCTTCGCATCGCTGCGTTCAGATAACGCCTGCGCTATTTTGGTGCACCCATCGCTGCCTGTTCTGCTGGCGCAATGTAGACGCGACATTTGGGACGAGCATGAGCAATGTTGAAATAGACGAGCCAAGCGAGATAGTAGACGCTTGCATCAAGGCTCACAAAGAGCTACTTCAGGGCTTTAAGGGAAATCCGCGAGTTTCGAGAAAGCTCTTCGAAGAAGCAATGAGACCAAAGCACATGACCTTGAGCCTGGCAGGAGAACCATTGCTCTATCCTAAAGTTTCGGAACTTATAAGCGAGATAAAATCACGGGGCATGACTTGTTTTGTCGTTACGAATGGAACGCTGCCAGAAGTTTTGAAAACTATGGAAGAGCCTACGCAGTTATATATAACGCTTCCAGCACCAGACGAAGAAACCTATAAAAAGACGTGCAGACCATTGATAAGCGATGGGTGGAAGCGGATAAACGAGAGCCTCTCCTTGCTCGCTTCTTTCTCTTGCAACACAGTGATCAGGCTAACGCTTGTGAAAAACCTCAATTTCATAAGGCCAGAAGCCTATGCGAAATTGATAGCTCGCTATGAGCCGAAGTTCGTCGAAGTTAAATCGTTTATGAGCGTTGGATTCGCAAGGAAACGATTGCCCTATGAAGCCATGCCACTTCATGAAGAGATAGTGGAGTTCGCTAGAATTATAGCGAGGGAAAGCGGGTATAAGCTTGTTGACGAAAGTAGAGAGAGCAGGGTTGCGCTCTTGAGGAAGTAATTTAACTTCGTTTGAACTGCCTTTACACTTTTGAATAACCTATGAAAAACGAAACAAGCCAACAACAAAAAGAAGGGTTAATCGCTACTTCTTTTTCTTCTTCCTTTTCTTAGCTTTCTTCTTTTTCGCCTTCTTTTTCTTTGCGGTCTTCTTTTTCTTCGTCTTTTTCTTCTTCCTCGCCATTCTTCCACTAAAAGTTTTTGCACTTATCCACTATTTAAATTTTCACAAAACGATTAGAAACGCTATTCCTCCAATTTCCAGAATTTTCTCGTCCTCAGATAAACACGCCAGGCTTCGTACAATCTCGAAAGCAAGTTTTTCTCATCTCTTGGAAATCTAGCGAGCAATCGCTTAGCTGTTTTCAGGCCAACTCCAGGTGTTGCAAGAGCTAAGAGGGCTAGCCTTCCATATTCTTTTATTAGCTCGGCGTTCTCAATGAGTTTGCTCTTCGGAAGGTTTTCCTCTCCAAAGAGGGCTGCAATTAACCTTGAGCCACATTTGCATGAGTGAGCCAAATCAGCTTCGCGAATTTCCCTCACGAATCGCTTGCAAATAACTCGCTTGCAATTCGCGCAGACAAGTTTCGCTAATCTATTTTCTATCCTTCTCTTAAAGTCTTCTAACGAGGCCTCGCTTGACTCAAGTTCTCTCGCAATAGGCTTGCCGTACTCAAGCGCTATTTTTCCAAGCGGCGAAAGGGCTTTTGTCTCTTCTAGTCTGATCTCGTTACTTGCGATTTTCTTTATCACCTCATATGCCCCATCTAAGTCTAGCTTTCTTTGGGAGATCTCGTTTAGTGTTTCCTTGTAAACAGGAGAGTTCTCATAGGTTTTTATCAACTTTCCTAGTAATTCCAATGAAACATCGCTACTCCTTTTCAAGATGCCAAACCTCACAGCGACTTGCTGAAAGACCTTTTTGAAAAGCGGAGTGTTAACCAAAAACTCGAGCACAATTGCTATGAAAGCGGTTTTGCTGCTAGCGCAAAGCAGCTCCTTGAGAAAATTCTTTTCCAAACTGGTTGAGACTACAATTGCATAAGGTGTCACCTTGATACGAGGTGAAACACCGCTTATTGCTTTTAGCTTGGAGACCAAATAGTAAGCGAGCGTTTCATTTACTCGCTGTCCAAAGAACGCGTGCAATATCGTGTTCCCTCTCCACTTTTCTATCACTATGCTCGAAGTGCTCGGCCTGAAGAAATTTTCTTGCGCTCTCTTCATCTCCAACAACACTTTTCTAGCATGCTCGCTCAGGAATTCTAAACTCTCAAGCCCATTTCCTGCCAACAGCTCTGCAGCGTGTGCTGCAACTTCTTTGGAAACTGGTATGAGCTCTCCAGACCAATACGGAATTGCGTAAAAGTCATGCTCGCATCTCTCGACGTGAACGCAAGCTTCCTCGACGCTTACAACGCGCCAGGTAATGCCTGCGCATACGAATGTTGCACCAGGAGAGCAGTACTCGCTAACGAAATTCGAATCAAGTTTCGCGATGAGCTTACCACTCGCGATATCCTTCATGCTAATGAACTTGCTCTCTGGTATGGTTGATGCGTTCTCGTAATAGTACTCCCAAGCCCTTCTCCTTCTTCTTATCAAATTCCCGCATCTCTTTATGAGACCCAAATCACAGAGGAAATCAACAACTTCTATCAGCTCCTTCTTTCTAAGCTTGCGAAATGGATAAACGCTTCTCGCCAGTTCATAAATCGCTTCTAGGTTTACAAAATCGCGATTCAGACAGAGACCAACGATTTGGTGCGCTAAGATGTCGAGGGAAAGAGAAGGAATCTCGGTGCGTTCGAGCTTTCTTTCGAGGGCAAGCTCGACGATTGCGGCGCACTCGTGAAGCTCGCTTTCGCTAGCTAAAATCACAACCCTTTGCTTTTTCATTCCGCGATGCAAGCTCCTACCTGCTCTTTGCAAGAGCTTAACAACCTGTCTTGGAGAAGAGTATTGAATGACAACCTCAACTTCGCCTATATCTATGCCGAGCTCTAGCGAGCTAGTTGCGACAACGCATTGGAGCGCGCTTTCTCTGAGCTTGCTTTCAACAAGCTTTCTGTGCGACTTTTCTATGGAGCTGTGATGAACCTCTACTTTGTTTAATCTTTCCTTTAGCTTCTTCGTGAGCCACTCAGCTTGATCTCTTGTGTTCGTGAAGACTATTGAGCTCTTGGCTTTGTTAATTAGTTCGGCTAGGGTATCGATATCTCCTTTCACCAAAATCGTGGCTTCTAGCTCTCTTTCCTCTAGACTTTTGACAACTTTAACACCAAGGGCTTTTGCGAAGTCTTGGGGATTTCCAATCGTAGCAGAAAGAGCAATCGTCTGAAATTTTTTTCTCGTGAGCAAGCGTAAGCGAGCTAGAGCGAAGAGAAGCGAGACGCCACGTTTGCTCCCTAGTAGCTCATGAACCTCATCGATAACGACATATCTCACGTTTGCAAGGTGTTTTCTCATTACCTTGCCGGCCAAAATTATCTGCAGGCTTTCTGGAGTGGTTATCAGTATTAAAGGCGGTGTTTCCCTCTGCTCCCTTCTTTCTATTTCAGGCGTGTCTCCATGCCTTATCCCAATGCTTAAGTTTAGCCTATCTCCCCACCAAAAGAGTCGAGAGAATAGATCGCGATTCAAAGCGCGAAGCGGAGTTATGTAGAGCAGTGCGATTGGCTTTGGTTTTTCCTCGAGCAACTTGCTGAAGAGCGGTAGCATCGCTGCTTCTGTTTTTCCAAATCCAGTTCCTGCAATCAAGAGCAGGCTTTCGCCTTTAAGTATGCGAGGTATAGCCAAGGATTGAATCGACGTAAGCTTCTTGAACCTGCTTTTGGCTAGCTCGCGAACCTTTGGGTGAAGCAGGTCAAGCTCGTAGCTCATAAAGCTCACATAGTTTCTTTCCAAAGAGAGAATAAATCTCACAATTGACAGGCGAGAATTTCTTAACGATCGCGTTCTCTTTCACCAACGAGAATAGGCTATCCCGAGTGAGATAGAGCATGCCGACAAGTGAAGCGAAGCTTGGCATTATGATGAGTTTTTGTCCGTTTCGATTTCTCATAACGATCCACACCCTTTCGTCTCTTGTTAGACTTTTCATCGCTGGATGAACATGTGCCATGATTACAGTTTTGTAATGCTCGACATCCAAACCGAAAAGTGCATGACCGTGAAGCAAGAGAACATCGCCATTGAAAGAAACGAACTTGCAAACGCGAAGCTTGCTTGTAATTTCCTCTATTTTTCCATCATGGTTTCCCTTTACGAGCAACACATCTTCAAACTCCCTGTGCAAAAATCTTACAAAGCCTCGCAGCAGTAAAGCTTCGTCTCTCAACCTTCTAACAAGTTGGTGCTTTAAGTCCCCAACTATGATGATAGACCTTGCTTTCGTTTTCTTTCTTATTGTTGAAATTGAGTTCACAAGCGTTCTTACCTCGCTTACGTGCACATCTCGTGCTCTTAACATCAACTCATAGCCAATGTGCAAGTCAGCAAGGATTAAAGTTCTCCCCATTAACATGCAAGGATATCCGCGAACGAACTTCACCTCCATGAATTCTCGATTATCTCTCTCGCTTTATCCATCAGTTTCCTTTTCTTCTCCTGGTGTTCTTTCAGGTATCGAACTGCTATCTCCGCAACTTTTTCTTTGCACTCACCGCACAGAAGCTCGCCAGATTTGCATCGCTCCTCAAATTCCCTCAGCTTTGAATCGTCGTACAGGAAATGAAACTTCAACAGCTCAAAAACAGGGCAGAGCTCCGGTCTCCCGCCTCTTTCCCTGTGCTCGACTGCAGTTCCACCACCAGCATCAAGGGCGAGCTTTATCTTCCTTTCAACAAGCTCAAGCTCGTCGTTGAGCGATATCATTCCCATTGGGGAGCGCTTGCTCATCTTAGCTTCTCCGGTCAAAGAGCGGGAGAGCTTGTGATAGATAGCAGCAGGCGGCAAGAAATCGTATAGCTCGCGAACTTTTGCAACGAGGTCGCGAGTCAAGCGAATGTGCGGGTCTTGGTCAATTCCAACTGGGACGAGCACGACCTTCTTTCCATCAAAGTCTTTGAGCTGTGGAAGCAATATATCGCCCGCTTGTGTCAATGCTGCGAAGTACAAGCCAAGACTGCGCTCGCCATATAAGCTGCGAAGCGTGTTCAGCGTTATCTTTCTTGAGAAGAGATAAGCGAGATTTGTAACTCTTTTTTCCCGAGACTGAAAGTAAATGTAAGCGTTGTTCGCATCTAAACCCAGAGCAAGTAAATCAGCTACGTTATCTATCGCTATTTCCTTTGCTTTCTCGAGTGGTATTTGATTATCGACAAGGGCTTCCAGATCAGCGATGCAATAAAAAACGCGCGCTTTAAGGACGCGCTGGAAGTAGATTATTTTCTCGGCTGTTATCTTTGTTCCCAAATGGAAAACGTTGCTCGGCTTTATCCCGCTCAATATCGCTATTGGCTCGCCACGCTCGTAAGCGTCGAGCACCTTGTCAAAATCCCTATGCGCAAAATCTATGCCACGGCGGATGAAAACGCTTATTTCAATTCCAAGTTCTTTCATTCTCGCGATCAGCTTCTCGTCTATTCTTTCCAGGCCAAATTCTTGAAAGAGCCGAGAGTAATCCCTAATCACGCTCGCTCCAAATGGATCGAGCACGTTTATCTTTTGTTCTTTCACAGCGATCACCAATCACCCGTCATTAATCTATGAAAATTTAGAGCAGAAGGAATTAATTTGATAGCTTTTTATACAGCCTCCAAATATTAGCATGCTGGTCAAGCACATAATGAAGCGAAATGTGCTCGTTTTGACAGAAGACGCTACAGTGAAAGACGTTTTAGATTTGATGGTCGAGAATCACGCTGGAAGCGTTGTCATAGTCGATAAGGAGACTGGAAAGAAGGTCATAGGAATCGTTACGGAATATGATGTACTCTCTAAGATAGTCAATGAGAGGAGGAGTTTGGAAACACCTGTCAAGGAGATAATGACGAGGAATGTTATAACTACAACGCCAGACACGCCAATAGAAAAAGCGGCCGAGATAATGACGGAGAACAGAATCAAGAAGTTGCCAGTTGTTGAAAACGACGAACTAGTTGGGATAATCACTGTAACCGATATAGTTGCGAGTGGTGTTAAGCTAGAAGACGCCATAATAGAGAAGCTCGCCAAGTGGTTTCCTGTGAGAAGGAAGACAGAAGTTGGAGGATGAGCATGAATGATGAATCGCTTCAAAGGCTTTCGCTTGTCCTTTCCTTGCTCGGGTTGCTCGGCCTTTTCCTCCTCTCCATTTGCTTGGAGCCAACGAAGGTTAGCATAAAGGAAATAGACGAGTCCTTGCTTGGGAAGTTCATTGCAACCTCCGGCTACGTAACCAAAATAAGAGAGCACGAAGCTGGTCACGTTTTCCTAACGCTAGAGAATGAGAGCAGCATAAAGGTTGTGATCTTCGCGAACACTGCGAGAAAGAACAAAGCGGTGTTGGAGAAGATTAGAAAAGGAAGTAAAATAGAGGTCGTTGGCAAATTGGTCGAGTATAAGGGTGAGCTCGAGCTCGTTGCTAAGGAGATAAGAGTGAACCCTATTTAAAAATTTCCTCCAAGGACTCGCATGATGGGTAGAGAGGTTTGCCTTTGCTAGAAATAAAAGTAAAAACCTAAATTTATTTCTCTCCTGTTTGCTAGATTTTTCGTTTCTAGCTTTAAGGTTCTTGTGGCCGAAATGCCGGGGTGGCAGAGTGGCTATGCGACCGGCTGCAGACCGGTTCACAGGGGTTCGAATCCCCTCCCCGGCTTGTGAGCTTGTGAGAAGATGTTCGATGTGAAAAAGATAAACGAGCTGGCGAAGAAAGACTACGAAAAGGCCTGGATAGAAACTGCAAAGCTCATTCCCAAAAGTGGGAGAAACATAGAGTTTAAAGGGAAAGGAAAAAGCCATGTCGTTAACGATCTCATAGAGAAGATGAGGCGTATATTTCTCTCGTTGGGTTTTGAAGAGGTAATAAACAAGACGATAGTCGAGGAGAGCGAGGTTTATAAGCAGTATGGACCAGAAGCACCCATAATTCTCGATCGATGCTTCTACCTC
Organism: uncultured archaeon; assembly: GCA_964651025.1. Taxonomy (GTDB): domain Archaea; phylum Aenigmatarchaeota; class Aenigmatarchaeia; order GW2011-AR5; family JAHLMP01; genus CAZUUD01. The sequence goes on along the minus strand of CAZYXF010000001.1, from coordinate 1,455 downwards.
GCTGGTCTACCAAGGGCTGATATAGGGATATCGAAAGATAGGGAAGCAGAAATACGAAAAATAGCACCGGAAATTGACATAAGAGAACTGAAAAAGGTTTTCAGGGCGTACAAAAAAGGCGAGATAGAGGCGGACGATTTGATAGAGGAGATGGTAAAAAGACTCAAAGTAAGAGAAGAGCAAGCTAGTGCTGTGCTTGCCCTCTTTCCAGAATTCCGCGAGTTGAAGCCAATTCCAACGAAGCTTATACTTCGCTCTCACATGACTTCAGCCTGGTTTGAAACCATAGCAAGCATGCTCAAGAGAAAGCCGTTGCCATTGAAGTTGTTTTCCATAGGCGTAAAGTTCAGGAGAGAGCAAAGGCTAGATGCGACGCATCTCTATGAAAGCACGACAGCATCGCTTGTCGTTGTGAACGACAAACTAAGTTTAGAGGACGGAAAAGAGCTAACAAGGATTATCTTAAGGAAGCTTGGATTCCATGAGTTCGAGATAAGGGTGAAAGAGGTGACCTCAAAGTATTATGCTCCTGGAACTGAGTTCGAGGTTTTCGTGAAGCATGGAAATGAGCTCATAGAGATAGCGGACGGTGGCTTTTACTCCCCTGTCAGCTTGGCTAAATACAACATACCCTATCTCGTCTTTAATTTGGGATTTGGTGTCGAAAGGATAGCAATGATATTAGAAGGCGCAAAGGACATTCGTGAACTCGTTTATCCGCAGTTTTACAGCGAAGTGAAATTCAGCGATGAAGAAATAGCAAGAGCGATATATTTCATAAAAGAGCCGAGAACAAGAGCAGGTAAAATCCTTGCGGAGAAGATAAAGAAGGAAATTTTAAAACACCGCGATAACATAGGGCCAGCTAAGTTCTTTGTTGGAAGTTTAAACAACGTCAAAGTTTTCATCACAGAGCCAGAAGCTGGAAAGAAGTTGCTTGGACCTGCTGGCATGAACGAGATTTACGTTTACAGAGGTCAGATAATTGGAATAGATCCAAGAGACGAGAAATACAGGGAAATTAAAGAGAATGGAGTTAAAGTCTGCTCCTATCTCGATGCGATTTCGCTGTACTTCGCTGCACTAGCTGAAGATGGCAAAATCGGAAAACACGCCATTAAAATAGTCGACACATTACCCTCGATAAACCTCGACGTAAAGGAGCCTGTGAAAAGCTACTTGCTTTCTAAACGAAAGAGCTTCATGGTGAAGGGGCCTGTTTTCATAGACGTCGAAATAGTGAGAGAATGAGGAGAAAGGTGAAGGGTCTCATAAACATAAATCCATTGCAAACAGGTGGAATTCTGACAGAAGAAGCTAGGAAAGCGTTGCTTGAGTGGTGCGATGGCTATTCGATTTGCGATTTCTGCAAAGGGAGACTAGAGGAAATAGAAAACCCGCCGATCAAGCGATTTGTTGAGGAAGAGTTGCCGAATTTCGTTAACGCGGATATCG